>NZ_CAWNZT010000098.1:9747-25301 GCF_963878965.1 Aeromonas sp. HMWF015
GGTATCGGCCCAGCTGGTGGCCAGCCGCAACGATCCCTGGATGAGCTTTGAACGGGCCGAATACTGGAGTCGCCAGTGGCAGGTACCGCTGTTCGATGCCGGTGAGGCGGGCCATATCAATGCCCAGTCCGGTCATGGGGACTGGCATCAGGGGCTGCATTTGCTGGGAGCACTCTACCGCCGTGGTGAGCTGGTGGTGGCACCGGTCAAGGCCGCATCGCCCCGGCCGGTCGTACTGGGCTTTCGCTAGGTATCTGTGAAGTGGTTGGAGGGTTGGCGAGCGCGCTGTTCGCTGGCTACTCCATGCCCCGTTCTTTGAATGCTCCGCTCCGTATTGCTCCATTTCTTAGGTCTTTTATTTATATAAAAGACCTTTTTTATTTGGAGTGCGCCAAGAGCCTTGTGACTCTGCAGTTAGACAAAAAAGTGATTAGCAAAGTCGCAATTGATGTTTGTTGCCGATGAGGGGAGTGCGCAGAATCACCATATCGAAAATTCTTCATAACAGATGGATGTGTTATGCGATTTGGTTCTTATTCTGTCCTGCCCGGTTTTGGCCCCACCTTGGGGTTCAGCCTGCTCTATCTGGGCCTGCTGGTGCTGTTGCCGCTCTCGGCCCTGGTACTGTTTGCGATCAACAACCTGACCGCCGCCGAGTTCTGGCAGGTGATCGGTTCACCCCGGGTGCTCGCCTCCTTTCGCCTGAGCTTCGGTGCGGCCTTTGTCGCGGCGCTGCTCAACAGCCTATTTGGCCTGATCCTGGCCTGGATCCTGGTGCGCTACACCTTCCCCGGTCGTCGTCTGGTGGATGCGCTGATCGACCTGCCATTCGCCATGCCGACCGCCGTTTCCGGCATCGCCCTGTGCGCCATCTTCGCCCCCAACGGCTGGATCGGCCAGTTGCTGGCGCCGCTCGGCATCCAGCTCGCCTACAACCCTATCGGGGTGGTCATCGCACTCACCTTTATCGGATTGCCGTTTGTGGTGCGTACCCTGCAGCCGGTGCTGCGGGAGGCTGAAACCGAGCAAGAGGAGGCGGCCGCCAGCCTCGGCGCCGATCGCTGGCAGACCTTTCTGCGGGTGCTCTGGCCGACCCTGGTGCCTGCCCTGCTCACCGGTTTTGCGCTGGCGTTTGCCCGTGGGGTGGGGGAGTACGGCTCCGTCATCTTTATCGCCGGCAACCTGCCGATGGTCTCGGAAATCGCGCCGCTGATGATCATGAGCCACCTAGAAGAGTATGACTACGCAGGTGCCTCCGCCATCGCCGTGGTGATGCTGCTGATTTCGTTCATTTTGTTACTGCTAATCAACAAGTTGCAGGCCTGGAGCTGGTCTCGCATCGGAGGGAGCCGGATATGAGTTCATCTGCTATCGCCATTGAGGCGGCCTCTGTGGAGGCGACCCCCGCTCGCAAGGCACCGGTCGTGATCCGTGAACCCCAGTGGGTCAAGTGGCTGCTCATCACGGTCGGTTTGGGCTGGTTTGCCGCCCTGTTGCTGCTGCCGTTGGCCACCGTCTTTATTCAGGCGCTGACGCCGGGGCTCGCCTTCTTCTGGCACGCCATCAGCGAGCCGGATGCCTTGAGCGCCCTCGGTCTCACCGCGTTGGTGACCCTCTGTGCGGTTCCACTCAATCTGCTGTTCGGGATTGCGGCGGCCTGGGCTATCGCCCGTTTCCGCTTCCCCGGTCGGCAGCTGCTCATCACCATCATCGATCTGCCCTTCTCGGTGTCGCCGGTGATCGCCGGTCTGATGCTGGTGTTGATGTTCGGCAGCCGCGGCTGGTTTGGTGACTGGCTGAGCGAGCACGACATCAAGATCATCTTCGCCACCCCGGGGATCATCCTGGCCACCACCTTCATTACCGTGCCCTTCGTGGTGCGCGAGCTGCTGCCCCAGATGGAGGCGCGCGGCCCGGAAGAGGAAGAAGCCGCCATCATGCTGGGGGCGAGCGGTCTGCAGATGTTCTGGCGCGTCACCCTGCCCGGCATTCGCTGGAGCCTGATGTATGGCCTGCTGCTCTGTACCGCCCGCGCGGTCGGGGAGTTTGGCGCGGTGTCGGTGGTCTCCGGCCATATTCGCGGCCAGACCAATACCCTGCCGCTGCATATCGAGATCCTCTACAACGAGTACCAGACCGGCGCCGCCTTTGCGGTGGCAAGCCTCTTGGCTCTGTTCGGGATCTTTACCCTACTCGGGGAAACCCTGTTGGCCAGGCTGCGTGCCCAGCCCACCAAATCTCACTGATCACCGTTTTAAAGAGGCAGCCATGAGCATTCAGGTTCAACAACTCAACAAGCATTTCAATCAGTACGCGGCGCTGGCAGACATCAACCTCGACTTTCACGACGGTGAGCTGGTGGCGCTGCTCGGCCCCTCCGGCTGTGGCAAGACCACTCTGCTGCGGATCATCGCCGGGCTGGAGCAGGCCGACAGTGGCAGCGTCATCATCCGTGGCGAGGATGCCTCGGATCTCCATGTGCGCGAGCGCAACGTCGGCTTCGTGTTCCAGCACTATGCCCTGTTTCGCCATATGACGGTGTTTGAGAACGTGGCGTTTGGCCTTAGAGTCAAACCGCGCAGCGAGCGCCCGGCCGAGGCGGCCATTCGCGCCCGGGTCAAGGAGCTGCTGGATCTGGTGCAGCTCAGCCATGTGGCCGAGCGCTATCCGACCCAGCTCTCCGGCGGTCAGCGTCAGCGGGTCGCGCTGGCTCGCGCGCTGGCGGTGCAGCCCAAGGTACTGCTCTTGGATGAGCCCTTCGGTGCCCTCGATGCGCAGGTGCGCAAGGAGCTGCGTCGCTGGCTGCGCGAGCTGCACGACGAGCTGCACGTCACCAGTCTGTTCGTGACTCACGATCAGGAAGAGGCGCTGGAGGTAGCGGATCGGGTGGTGCTGATGAATGCCGGACGGGTCGAGCAGATCGGCACCCCGGCCGAGGTCTACGACCAGCCCGCCAGCTCCTTCGTCCACAGCTTCCTCGGCAGTGTGAACCAGTTCCGCGGTCGGGTGGCGGAGCAGGGATTCGGTGTCGGCGAGCAGCTGCTCGGCGGGCCGTCGGCTTCCCATCTGGCCCACGGCAGTGCCGCCATCGCCTATGTCCGTCCCCATGAGCTGGAGATCTTGCCAGCCGATGCGCCGGGCGGGATCCGCGCCACCATTACCCGTCTGCTGCCCATGGGACCACGCATTAGGGTGGAGCTGCGTGGCGATGGAGAGACCAAAGGGGCCCACTACGAGGCGGAGCTGACCAAGGAGGCGGCCAAGCTGTTTGTCCCGGGTCAGGGGGTGAAGCTGGTGGCCAGACAGGCGCAGTTCTATCCCGATTATCAGATTTGATGCTGTGTTGCGGGCGGTGTGGCCGCCCGGTTCAGGCGCTCTGCCGGGGCATGATCCGGCCAAATAACAAAAATGAGAGGGGCGAGCAGATTGTGTCGCCCACTCTTCGCAGGAGGCGACAAGGTGAATTTTCAGCAGTTACGAATTATCCGGGAGGCAGCGCGGCGGGATTACAACCTGACCGAGGTGGCCAACGCCCTTTTTACCTCGCAATCCGGGGTGAGTCGCCATATCCGCGAGCTGGAAGAGGAGCTGGGGATCGAGTTGTTCATCCGCTACGGCAAGCGGCTGCTCGGTATGACCGAGCCTGGCAAGGAGCTGCTGGTGATTGCCGAGCGCATTCTCAATGACGCCAACAACATCCGCAAACTGGCCAGCACCTTTGCCAACCGTGACTCGGGCCGGTTGCTGGTGGCGACCACCCATACCCAGGCGCGTTATGCGCTGCCGCGGGTGGTGAAGGCGTTTCGCGAGCAGTTCCCGCTGGTACAGCTGGAGCTGCGTCAGGGCAGCCCGGAGGAGATAGTGCGGCTGGTGCAGACCGGCGAGGTGGACATCGGCATCAGCAGCGAGCAGCTCGACAAGAGCGAAGGGGTGGTGGCATTTCCCTACTACCGCTGGCACCACAATATCGTGGTGCCCGAGCAACATCCGCTGGTTGGCGAGCGGGATCTGACGCTGGCGGCGCTGGCCAACTGGCCCATCGTCACCTATCAAGCCGGGTTGACCGGGCGGGTGCGGGTGGATGAAGCCTTTGCTGCGGCTGGCATTGAACCGCAGATCCTGCTGACGGCGCAGGACTCCGATGTCATCAAGACCTATGTCGAGCTGGAGATGGGGGTCGGCATACTGGCCGACATGGCGTTCGACGCGCAGCGGGATCAGGGGCTGGTGCAGCTCGATGGCAGCCATCTGTTCGCCCCCCACACCGCCTGGATCGGCCTCAAGCAGGGGCAGTTCCAGCACAACTTTGCCTGGCAGTTTATCCAGCTCTGCAACCCCGAGCTGGCGCTGGCGGATATTCAGGCCCGCGCCATGGGTAGCGAGCCCGCCATCGACTTTCAGATTTGAATCGGAAGAGAAGACCAGAAGGGGAGCCAATGGCTCCCCTTCTTTATTGCTGGCAGATGAGATTGCCAGCGAAAACAGACGGCTTCATATGAATTTTTTCACTTAGGTTTTCCAGTTAATTTTGTTTGTTATCCGGTACTTGGGTTGCAGGATGGAATAAGTGACTGACCAAAGTCGATCCATTCAGGATAAAGCATGCCGTATAGCTACCTATCACATCTGCGTTGCAGCAAGAGTGGCGAGATCCATGATGCCGACCAGCCCTGGCAACTGAGCCGGGCAGGTGCACCACTGCTGGCCAGCTACGATCTCGATGCGCTGAAGCGAGCCTGGCACCCGGCGGCATTGTCGGGTCGCCCTGCCAGCCTGTGGCGTTATCACGAGTTGCTGCCGGTGCGGGATCCCGCCCACGTTGTGACGTTGGGAGAGGGGCTTACCCCGCTGCTACGGCTGCCCACGCTGGGCAAGCAGATCGGTATTCCGGATCTCTGGATGAAGGACGAGAGTGTCATTCCCACCGGCTCCTTCAAGGCTCGTGGCGCGGCGGTGGGCATCTCCCGCGCGCGTGAACTCGGCGTCACTCACTTCGCCATGCCGACCAACGGCAACGCAGGGGCTGCATGGGCGCTCTACGGTGCCCGTGCCGGACTGCGCAGCACCATCGTCATGCCACAGGCGGCCCCCGCCATCACCCGACTGGAGACCTCCCTCGCCGGTTCCCGTCTCTATCTGGTGGATGGCCTGATCAGCGATGCCGGTCGCCAGGTGGCGCAGGCGGTGGCGGAGCACTCCCTGTTTGACGCCTCCACCCTGAAGGAGCCCTACCGGATTGAGGGCAAGAAGACCATGGGGCTGGAAATTGCCGAACAGCTGGGCTGGACCTTGCCGGATGTGATCATCTATCCCACCGGTGGCGGGGTCGGCCTTATCGGTATCTACAAGGGGCTGCGCGAACTGCAGGAGTTGGGCTGGGTCAAGGGGGAGCTGCCCCGGCTGGTGGCCGTGCAGGCGAGCGGTTGCGCGCCCATCGTACAGGCGTGGCAACAGAGGGCGGCCGAGTCGAGCTTCTGGCCCGACTCCCGGACGCTGGCATTCGGCATCAATGTGCCCAAGGCGCTGGGGGATTTTCTGGTGCTGGATGCCCTCTATCGCACCGAGGGTTGCGCCATCGCGGTGGATGACAAGGCCATCCAGAGCGAGATCCGCCTGCTTGCCTCTCGCGAAGGGAGCTTTGTCTGCCCGGAAGGGGCCGCCGCGTTTGCTGCCGCTCGCCAACTGCGCGAGGCGGGCTGGATCCGGGAGCAGGAGCAGGTTGTCGTTCTCAATACCGGTGCCGGCATCAAGTACCCGGATGCGATCACTGTGCTGCCCCAGCGTCTGCAGCGTGACGGGAGGATCCCGGCATGAATCTGGACCTGCCCTTCATCCTCACGACGTTGCCCGCTTTCGGCAAGGCGGTCTGGGTCACCTTGCAGCTGGGAACCATAGTGATCCTCACTTCGCTGGCGGTCGCCCTGCTCAACGTCGCCCTGTTGAGCCTGCACAAGCGGCCGCTCAGCGCCCTGATCCGCGGGTATGTCGAGCTGGCCCGCAACACGCCGCTGCTGATCCAGCTCTTCTTCCTCTATTTCGGGCTGCCTGCGCTCGGCTTGTCGCTCTCCGGGTTTACCACTGCGGTGATTGCCATGACCTTCCTCGGCGGTGGCTATCTGACCGAGGCGCTGCGGGCAGGCATTCAGGCGGTGCCCGCCAGTCAGCTGGAGGCTGGCCGAGCCATCGGGCTTTCTCGCTGGCAACTGCTGCGCCACGTGCAGTTGCCTCAGGCCTGGCTCGCCAGTCTGCCCGCGCTGTTTGCCAACTTCATCTTCCTGCTCAAGGAGACGACGGTGGCCTCGGCGGTGGCGGTGCCAGAGCTGCTCTACACCACCAAGAATTACATCGCCCTCTACTACAAGACCTACGAGATGCTGGCGGTGCTGACCTTGATGTGCGTGCTGATCTTTTTGCCGCTCTCTCTCGCTCTGCGCGTCGTGGAAAGGAGGCTGCAACATGGTCAGTTCGGTCACTGAATCGCTGATGCAGGCGAGGATCCCGATGTGGGCACTTATCTTCCAGCTGCCACCGTCTCTCGTCACCAAGACGCAGGAAAGGAGGGCTCAATATGGCCAGCTCGATCTCTGAGCAACTGACGCAGGCGTTGCCACTGCTGGCGGTGGGCGCAGGCCAGACCCTCGCCATCTCGCTGCTGGCCATCCTGTTTGCCACCCTCGGCGGTGTCGCGTACGGCGTGCTGGCGCAGCAGGGCGGTCGGTTGGTACGGGGGCTGCTGCGGCTTTATCTCGAGCTGTTTCGGGTGGTGCCGGTACTGGTGTGGCTCTATCTCTTTTTCTTCGGGTTGCCGATCTTTTTCGGCCTCGATATTCCGGCCTTCTGGTGCGCCGTGCTGGTGCTCGCCCTGTGGGGCGCCAGCGAGGTGGGTGAAGTGGTGCGCGGCGGCCTCAACTCTCTCGCCCGTGGCCAGCAGGAGGCCGGGTTGGCGCTCGGGCTCTCGACCTGGCAGCTCTATCGCCATGTGTTGCTGCCGCAGGCGTTGCAGCGGCTGACGCCGCCGACCATCAACATCTACACCCGCATCATCAAGACCAGTTCGCTGGCGGTGCTGATCGGGGTGGTGGAAGTGATCAAGGTGGGCCAGCAGATCATCGAGCGCACCTATGGCTCGCTGCTTATTTACGGTCTGCTGTTTCTGTTCTTTTTTCTGGTCTGCTATCCGCTCTCGCTCGCCTCGCGCCGGCTGGAGCAACAATGGGGTAATGCGGTATGACACCTCTGCTTGAACTCGGTTCTGTCAGTAAACAGTTCGGCC
Organism: Aeromonas sp. HMWF015; assembly: GCF_963878965.1. Taxonomy (NCBI): domain Bacteria; kingdom Pseudomonadati; phylum Pseudomonadota; class Gammaproteobacteria; order Aeromonadales; family Aeromonadaceae; genus Aeromonas; species Aeromonas sp. HMWF015. The sequence goes on from NZ_CAWNZT010000098.1 coordinate 17,021, forward strand.
CGAATCTGGTGCTGGATCGGATCAGCCTCAGCGTGCGCGCCGGGGAGGTGATCGTCATCCTGGGGCCAAGCGGCTGCGGCAAGAGCACATTGCTGCGCACTCTCAACGGGCTCGAGCCCATTCAGGGGGGCGAGATCCGCTTCGATGGAGTGTTGCTGGATGGTGCCACCGACTGGCAGCGGGTGCGCCAGCGGATCGGCATGGTGTTCCAGAGCTATCACCTCTTCCCCAACCTGACGGTGCTGGAAAACGTGCTGCTCGGCCCCCTGCAGGTGCAAAAGCGGGAGCGGGCAGAGGCGCTGCTGCAAGCCGAGCAGCTGCTGACCCGCATCGGCCTGTGGGAGCGGCGCCATGACTATCCGCGCCAGCTCTCCGGCGGCCAGCAGCAGCGCATCGCCATCGTGCGGGCGCTGTGCATGAACCCGCAGGTGATGCTGTTTGACGAGGTGACCGCTGCGCTGGATCCCGAGATGGTGCAGGAGGTGCTGGAGGTGATCCGCGATCTCGCCGGCAGCGGCATGACCCTGCTTATCGTCACCCACGAGTTGGCCTTCGCCCGGGCGGTGGCGGATCGCATCGTCTTCATGGATGGCGGCCACATTCTGGAGCAGGCCGCGCCCCACCAATTTTTCGACAATCCCAGGAGCCAGCGTGCGCGCCAGTTCCTAGCCAAGTTTTCTTATACAAATGTCATCAAACGAAAGGAGTCAGCATGAAAAAAATCACCTCGGTTCTGCTTAGTGCCTTATTGGGACTGGGTATCGCCAGCGGCGCTGCCCATGCGGCGGACGGTTCTCTCGACAAGATCAAGGCGCGGGACAAGCTCATCGTCGGCGTATTCACCGACAAGCCGCCGTTTGGCTACGTGGACGAGAAGGGGAACTACGTCGGTTTTGACACCGATCTCGGCCGCCGCTTCGCCAAGGATCTGCTGGGGGACGAGAACAAGATCGAGTTCGTGGCGGTGGAGCCAGCCAGCCGCATCCCCTTCCTGCAGAGCGACAAGGTGGATCTGATCCTCGCCAATATGACGGTGACCCCGGAGCGGCGCGAGGTGGTGGATTTCACCAACCCGAATCTGCGAGTGGCGGTACAGGTGCTGGTGCCGGAAGGGAGCCCGGCCAAGAAGCTCGATGATCTGGCCAGCAAGACCCTGATCGTGACCACCGGCACCACGGCCGACATCTGGCTGACCCGCAACCACCCGGAGTGGAAGGTGCTCAAGTTCGAGAAGAACACCGAATCCTTGCAGGCGCTGGCGCAGGGCCGTGGCGACGCCTATGCCCAGGACAACCTGGTGCTGTTCAGCTGGGCCAAGGAGAACCCGGGCTATCGGGTACTGCCCGAAAAACTGGGCTCGGAAGATCCCATCGCCCCGGCGGTGAAGAAGGGCAATATCGAGCTGCGTGACTGGGTCAACGACCGTCTCGCCAAGCTGGGTGAGGAGAAGTACCTGCTGAAACTCTATGACCAGTATGTGCGTGACAAGCTGAGCCCTGATACCGATCCGAATGATGTGATTGTCGAAGGAGGAAAATGGCAGGGTTAATGGACAAACCCTGTTTTGAAGAGTGTGTTGAGTGTGTGAAGTAAGTGAAGAGTGAGGTCTTGGTTCCGTTGGTATGCAAACCGCAAGGTTTGATTTTTCCGGGCGTCCCCTGCTAGAGAGGACGCCCTTTTTTATGTGCCCAAGCGTGGTTTAGTGCACTTCATCCCACGCCATTTGCCAGTGGGAGCCGATGCCCGGCTCGTACTGGGTGGCGGTGGTGGTCCACTGCTGGCAGTAGCCGCTGTAGGGGAAGGGCTTGCACTGATAGACCTTGCCATTTTTCGGCTGCTGCACCTTGGTGCCGGCGGCATAGGATTTGAGCGAGTTCGGGAAGACGAAGTCGTATTCGCCGCTGCTCTGCTCCTTGAACATCAGATCCATGGTCTGCTGGATGGTCTCGCCGCCCGCTTTCGGAGTGGCCTTGATCACCAGCTGGTGGTGACCAGCCTTGAGACCTTCCAGCGCCATGGTGAAGGTGTGGCTGCTGTCCTTGATGTCGGCACTGCTTTCACCCTTGGCGACGCCGCCGTGATCATAGAGGGTGTTGGTGACGGCCAGATCGCCCTGTGCGGTGACGGTGAAATCGAGGGTTGCCTTGCCGTTGTCCAGCACATAGTCGCTGGCCAGACCGCTGACGCTGATGCTGTCCACCACTGGCGGTTGCAGCTGTTGCAGGTCAATCTCGACTCGCTCCAGTTTGCTGTTTCGCTTCAGATAGACGGGGTTCATACCGTAGACCGGATTGAACTGGCCATCGGCTCCTTGCTGACCGGCGCGGATCAGGCTCTGCTCGGCGTTGATCTTGCTGGCGAGGGCATGAGCCCAGCTGTTCTTCTGGCCCTGCTCGGCGGTGGTGATGGTCAGCACGGTCTGCAGATCGGGGCGCTCGCCGTTGGCATCGAATACCCGGGTCATCGCCTTGTCACCCACGGCAAGGTCAATGGAGGGGTAGATGGTGCCTGCCTGGCTCCACTCCAGCGGCGGCTGGCTACCATCTTTGAACTTGGCATCGATGATGTTGTAGAAGCTGTTGCTGGTGTCGCCCACTTCCCACACGCCAAGGATCACCTGATAACCGGTGCGCTCCGGCAGGACACAGTTATGGGTCACCTGCTTGGGCGGCTGCACCATGTTGCCGTCGATGACGCAGAAGGGGGTCAGATCGAACGAGGCGCGGGTGAGCGGCTGGTTGGGGTTCCAGTCCTGCTTGGTGAGGTAGTAGCGCCAGTTGCGGGTGACGTGGTTGGCAGTGAAGGTCCAGCTGATGGCGAAGGGGCCGGGCTGTACTTCACGCTTGGTCCAGCGGTCGCTGGTCTGGATGTTCAGCTCGCTCCAGCGCGGGCTGCCCGCCGAGGCGATTTGGCCATCCTGCGGACCGCCCTGCGGGAAGCCTGAGGGGCCCTCCACGCTCTGGGGCTCCCACTGCACGCCGCCACACTGGCTGTTGCCGCCGGTTTTGCACAGGTAGTTGCGGCTCTCGGGCTGGCTGATGTAGCCGTGGGCCAGAACGCTGCCGCTGGCCAGCAGAGCCAGCACCGTTGCGATGTGATTGAGTTGGATTTTTGCTGCCATACATTCCTCTGTTCGATAGATGTGGGCAGTCAGTTGGCCGGGGAGTTCCCCGATACACACTTGCGTGTGGCAACCCCGCTATCCTGGACAAAACGTCTGTAGACCGGAGGCTTTGCGTCCCGACCTTTCGGTCAGTTTGCCAAATGACTAGATGGTTAGTGATGGGCCAAATGTTCGGCCATCACCATTGTGCACTGCATTGATTAATTATTTGAAGTTAAATGTTTAAATGCACCGTTCAACGGCAAATGGATCATTCTAACTGACTGTTTTTAAATTGTTCTCTTATCTGTGAATGGCGTCGAATGCCGTTGAATATGCCGATAAGGTGCATGCTGATTGCGTGTTGTCGGCGTAAAAAAACCTGCCAGCTTGGCTGGCAGGTCGGGTGACAAGGCGACACGGGTTGACGCCATCAATGACGGGCGCGCTGCTCGCCTGACGGGGGAGATACGGGAGCCATCATTGGCGCTGCAGCTGACTCCTTGCCCAGTTTGAACACCGCAAGCCGCTCATCGAGGCTGCGGGAGAGACCGGCCAGCAGCTCGCTCTCCTGCGCCAGTTGCGAGGCGGACTGGGACATCTCCAGCGCCGAGTCGTTGATGCCGCTGACGTTGCGGTTCATATCCTCGGCCACCATGCTCTGCTGCTCGGCGGCGGTGGCGATTTGGGTCGCCATGTCGCTCACATGCTGGATGTGGTTGACGATCAGGGTGAGATCCTGGCCCGCCTGTTGGGATTGATCGACGCTGCTCTCTGCCAGTTTGCGGCTGGTGTCCATGGCATTGGCTGCGGTGACGGCCCGTTGCTGCAGCTGAGCTATGGTGCTCTGGATCTCCTCGGTGGATTGGCGAGTCCGGCTGGCCAGCTGGCGCACCTCGTCGGCCACCACGGCAAAGCCGCGGCCCTGCTCACCGGCACGGGCTGCCTCGATGGCGGCGTTGAGGGCCAGCAGGTTGGTCTGCTCCGAAATGGCGCTGATGACAGCGGTCACTTCGCTGATCTGCATCACCCCCTCCTTGAGCTGGTTGACCTGCTGGGTGGCCTGCTCCACCTCGGTAGCCAGCGCCTTGATGCCGTGCACGCTGGCGTGAACGTCGCGGTTGCCGAGCCCGGCTTCTCCGGTCGCTTCCTGGGTATCCCGCGCGGTATTTTCGGCGTGTCCGGCCACATCGGAGATGGTGGCGCTCATCTCGTTCATGGCGGTAGCGAGCTGGGCCAGCTGATCCCGCTGGCTGGTCACCGCCTGATTGGTCTGCTCGGCAGAGGCGGCGATGCGCAGGGCGGCATCCGCCACGTTGCGAGCCCCCTGACTGGCTTCCAGCAGGGCATGACGGATGGCATCGAGACTCTGGTTGGTACAGTGGGCGACCACTCCCAGCTCATCCTTGCCCTGTACCGGGATTCTCACCACCAGATCCCCCTTGGCGACCCGTTGCATGGCGTTGTTGATCTGGCTGAGGGGGGAGACGATGGAGTGGGTGATGCGCCAGCCCAGCAGCCCCATCAGCAGGATCACGATGGCGGTGGCGGTCCCCATCTTCATGTACTGGGCCCAGATGGTCTGCTGAATATCTTGCAGCAGCATGCCGGAACCGAGGATCCAGCCCCAGGGCTGATAGCCGGAGACCATGGAGAGCTTGTCGGCGGTTTCGCCCGATGGGCCTGTCCAGACATATTGCAGAGTGCCCTGTTTGCCACCGCGGGCGATATCGACCATCTGTTGCCAGAACTGTCCTGCGGTGGCACCCGTCCCTTCTCCCATGGTCTGGCCGACCAGTTCGGGCCGGATGGGGTGAACCAGCATCTTGCGGTTTTCGTCGATGACAAACAGGTAGTTGTTGCCATCAAAGCGGGTGTTGGTCAGCAGCTTGCGCGCCTCTTGCTGGGCCTGCTCTGCTGGCAGGGTACTGGCCAGAAACTGGATCTGGCTCATGGTCTGGCCCAGCACCGCATTGAGCCGGGCCTCTCGCTCGCTCATCAGATTGCGCTGGAGCGCGTTGGCCGAGATAAGCAGCAGCGAGACAAAACCGACAAACGCCAGCGTGAGCAGCAAAATCAATTTGCGGCTCACGGTGATATCACCGAGCTTGAACATGACTAAATCCTCGTTTCCCTGTTGATCTTATGTGGCTCTGTACTGCGGCAGCCAGTTCGTAAAAGTTAACAACTCATTTACTTTCAATCTCTTGCCGACCTTTCTCAAATGAGCGTTTTAACATCAGTATAGTCAGCAGACAGCAACCCCCACTTTTTGGTAGCGTGTTCAGGCGCATCCCTGCGCAATTTTTGCCAAAGAGTGTGAATCATTTGGCATTTCACTAAAAAAAGGAGTGGGCCCCGCTGCGGGTGACCCCATAACAAGAGGGAATTTATGAGTTCCATTGCCAGGAATTACTTCAACCAGCTCAACGCCGACTACCTGCAGGTGCACAGGCGCAAGGAGGATCTCTTCTGGTCCACCTATATGGGCACCAGCGATGATCAGGCCGGTTTCACCGCGGCCGAGCAGGCCTATAAGGCCTTTTGTGCCAATCCAGCCCGTCTGCCCGCATTGCGGGAAATGCTGGCCCAAGCCGACGAGGATGATCTCAAGCGTGGTCTGCAAGGCTGGATCGCCTTCTTCGAGTGCAATGTGATTGAAGATCCCGCCGCGGCTGCCCTGATGGATGAGCTGGTGGCTGCCGAGGCTGAGCTGTTCGCCCGCCGCAAGGGGCTGAAACTGACCCTGCTGGATGAGCAAGGCCAGCAGGTCGCAGGCAGCTTGCCCGCCGCCAGCACCTCCCTTGCCGCCAGCCCGAACGAGGCGGTGCGCCAGAGTGCGCTCGCCATGTTCCGCACCCTGGAGCAGTGGGTGGTCGGCAACGGTTTTCTCGAGGTAGTGGCGATCCGTAACCGCTTTGCCCGCACCATGGGTTATCGCGACTACTTCGACTACAAGGTGCGCAAGAACGAGCAGATGAGCCCGGAGCAGCTGTTCGCCATCCTCGACGACTTTATTGCCCGCACCGATGTGCGGCTGCAGCAAAGCCTCGCCGAGCTGAAAGCGGCCAAAGGCGAGGCGGCCCTGCAGCCCCACAACCTGCGCTACAGCGTGAGCGGCGACGTGACCCGCCAGCTCGATCCTTACGTGCCCTTCTCGCGGGCGCTGCGGGATTGGGTCGAGAGTTTCCGCCGGCTCGGCATCCAGTATCGCGGTGCGACCCTGACCCTGGACTTGCTGACTCGGGAGGGGAAATACGAGAACGGCTTCTGCCACGGCCCGGTACCGAGCTTCTTCCAACAGGGGGAGTGGGTGCCGGCTGTGGTCAACTTCACCAGCCTGGCCGACCCTGCGCAGGTGGGCAGCGGCTGGAGTGGCCTCAACACCCTGTTCCACGAGGGGGGCCACGCTGCGCACTTTGCCAATGTCACCGGCAACGCGCCCTGCTTCTCCCAGGAGTTTCCGCCCACCTCCATGGCCTATGCCGAGACCCAGTCGATGTTCTGCGACAGCCTGCTGGACGATGCCGACTGGCTCAAACGTTACGCCAGAAATGCAGCGGGAGAGGCGATCCCCGATGCGCTTATCAAGGAGATGATCGAAGCGCGTCAGCCATTTCGCGCTTTTAACGAACGCCAGATCGCGCTGGTGGCCTACTTCGAGCGGGATCTCTACGCCATGGATGAGGCTGAGCGCACTCCCGATGCAGTACTGGCGCTGGCCCGCCAGTGGGAGCGCAAGATCCTCGGGGTGGAGAGCCCGCGCCCGCTGCTGGCCATTCCGCACCTTCTTAATCAGGAGTCAGCCTGCGCCTATCACGGCTACTTGCTGGCGCTGATGGCGGTGGAGCAGACCCGCGCCTATTTCCTCAAGCGTGATGGCTACCTCACCGACAATCCGCGTATCGGGCCGGATCTGGCCGCCCACTACTGGGGGCCTGGCAACGGCATGAGTCACGATGAGACGTTGCGCAGCCTGACCGGCGAGGGATTCAGCGCGGTGCCGCTGGCCGAGGCATGCAACCTGAGCGCCGCCGAAGCGTGGCAACAGGCGCAAGCCTGCATGGCCGCAGCCCAGCAGCGCCCCGCGGCTGGCGAGGGAAGCCCGCTCGATGCCCATATCCGGGTGGTACACGGCGCCGAGCTTATCGCCGACAACAACGAGTCGGAAACTCGCATGCTGGCCGATTTCGAGGCGTGGATTACCCGGTGCTACTTTGCTGGAGATGTCAGAGAGGAGCTGAGCTGCGTGCAGTAAGTGATGTGATGAAGGCAGGCTTGATATGAATATGCAATTGGCAGGAGGGGAAACCTTCCTGCCATTCTTTTTGCTCATCGTTCACTACTCATCGATGACCTTTTTTCCACAATTTTCACAGATGGCGTGGCGCTCAAAGCGATCCATGTTGGCCAGAAAGGGGCCGGTGGCCCAGCCGGTAATGAAGTCTTTGATAAATGCTGTGCGTTTTTGCTCCGGTGTCGGCTGTTTGCCAAATGATTTGTCGACCAGCACCACGACATGGTTGGTCTCGCGCTGACAACTCGGGCAGACGCGTTGTTCGGTGGATGAAAGCAAGGGGGATCTCCTTGTCCGGAAGAGTGGGCAGCAGGTTTTCCGCCGCAGATATGTAACGTCCCCATTTGATTCCTTTTTCTGGCAGGTCGTCAATCACGGCAGAGGTGGATTGTGCGCTATCTCCTGTGAAGAGGGGCGAGCCAACAAGGGTGATCTCGAGGGGCCAGTCGGCCCCTCTTTTGTTTCCGTTTGTCACACATTGCCACACAAGCTTCCCCCTCTGGCAAAGTCTTGTGACCGGACGGGTGTGCAATGGCGCCATGAGCAGGGAGATGAGGCCCTGCCGCGATGGAACCAGGGAGCATGTTATGACGAGTAAACGGGTGTGGTGGCTGTTGCCACTGCTGGCGGTCGGGGTCTGGTGGCTCGGGTATGCGGGGGATGCCAACGGGGTGTGGCCCTGGCGCCATGAGATGTTGCTGGTGACCGGCCTGCTGGGGATGACCTATATGGCCATTTCGTTGTTGCTGGCATTGCGCCTGCCGCAGCTGGAGGTGTGGTGTGGCGGTCTGGACCGGATGTTGCGATTGCACCGCCAGACGGCCATCGGTGGCGCATTGGCGCTGACCGCCCACTGGCTGCTGGTGGAGGCGCCCAAGTGG
>NZ_CAWNZT010000098.1:25311-25595 GCF_963878965.1 Aeromonas sp. HMWF015
GACCATGCAGCTGGAGCGGCCGCTCGCCCATTACCGCCCGGGTCAGTTTGCCTTTTTCGAATTTGACGCCAAGGAGGGGCCGCATCCCTTTACCCTGGTGCGGGTATCGGCGGATCGGCGCCAGCTGGTGATCGCGGTGCGGGCGCTTGGGGATCATACCCGTCAGCTGGTGGCAGAGGCGCGCGTCGGGGATGAGGTGGTGGTGACCGGGCCCTATGGCGCTTTTGTCGCCCCGCAAGGGGGAGGGCGAGCCCTCTGGCTGGGGGCCGGGATCGGTATCACCC
>NZ_CAWNZT010000098.1:25605-26024 GCF_963878965.1 Aeromonas sp. HMWF015
ACAGCTGGCGCTGGTGCAGGTAATGGCATCTCGCTCCATGCCCTTGGCAATACCCTGGGTGAGTGGAGTTTCTATCTGCTGATCGCGCTGGTGGTGGTGAGCTTGCTGGCGCTGGTGAGTTATGGTCGCTTTCGGCTGATCCATCGACTGGCGCCGCTCATCTATCTGGCAGGTTGGGGCCACGGGCTCTGCCTGCTGCCTCAGGTGGGAGCCATGACGCCGGTTGGGGTAGCGATCTGGTTGATCGGCGGGATCGGTGCTATCGGGGCACTCTATTCCCTGCTGGGGCAAGTGGGGGCGCGGAAGCGCCATCCCGGCCGGGTCGTTGCGGTGCGGACGCTGGCGGATCATACCTGCGAGCTAACCATGCAGCTGGAGCGGCCGCTCGCCCATTACCGCCCGGGTCAGTTTGCCTTTTT
>NZ_CAWNZT010000099.1:0-11927 GCF_963878965.1 Aeromonas sp. HMWF015
GGGTGGGCTTTATCGCTCTGGCGGGGGTGGCGGTGGAAACCGGCGTCTTGATGCTGGTCTACCTCAACCACGCCTGGGATGACCTGGTGGCCAGCGGCAAGCCGGACAAGGCGGGGCTGCATCGGGCGGTGATCCACGGCGCCGCCCTGCGCCTGCGTCCCAAGATGATGACGGTGGTGACCATTATCGCCGGCCTATTGCCCATCATGTGGAGCCACGGCACCGGCTCCGAGGTGATGCAGCGCATCGCCGCCCCCATGATCGGCGGCATGGTGAGCGCACTGGTGCTGACCCTCTTGGTGCTGCCCGCAGCCTACTACCTGTGGCGCAGTCGCAGCCTTGGCAAGAGCGCGAACCCGCAATCCGAATAACCCGATTTCACGATCCATATTGACTGAACGATGAGGAAACCATCATGAACTACAAAACGCTGACCCTGACATTGCTGCTTGGCCTTGCCACCCAGACCAACCTGCAGGCCGAAGAGATGATGCACCATGAAGGGCACGATATGAGTCAGACGGATGAGATGAGCGAACAGGCCGCAATGGTGATGACCAAGGGGGTCATTACCCGCCTCGATGAGGGGAGCGGCAAAGTCGGCATCAAGCACGAGGCGATCGAGAATCTCAAGATGCCCGCCATGACCATGGTCTTTCGAGTGGCAGATCCGGCCCAGCTCAAAGGGCTCAAGGTGGGGGATGCCATCCACTTTCATGCCAAAAGTCAGAGCGGCAAGCTCACAGTGACAGCCATCCAGCCGCAATAAACGGCTCTGGCTCGCCGAAAAGGTCACGATAGACAGTGACAACACAAGAGGGAGGCATCAGCCTCCCTCTTCTTTTGATCAACCTGTTCATGTCGTCAACCTCTGGCGCGCGATAGCACTCAGCTGCGGTTTGCCAGCAACTGCTCCACATCCTCGATCACCTTGAGAGCCGCCTGCGGGCCGCCGCTGGAGGTCCAAAGCGACCCATCCACGGCGCCAAAGCGCTTGGCCTTGATCACCGGCAGCTGCTGGAACGCCGGGGTCTGCTCCGCCTGACGCATGGCATCCACCGCATCACCGCTGGCACTCAGAGTGCCGACCACCAGCCAGTCAGCATCCAGCAGATTGAGCGACTCCAGACTCAGCGCCGGCGAGTGGGGCGCGCCGGTACCCTGCTGCTTGCTTGGGCGCACCAGCCCCATCGACTCCACTACGCTGCTGGCAAAGGTGCCCTGATACATAAAGCTCGGCCCCTTGGGGTTCCAGCGCACTATGCTGATGCTCTCCCCCTGATGCTTTGCCAGCTTGCTGCGAGCCTGAGTCAGCCGCTCGGCATACTGCAGCAAGAAAGTATCCCCTTGCTGGTCGCGGTTAAGGGTGTGAGCGGTGCGGCGGAAGCTATCCTGCCACGGCTCACCCCACTTGCTGGTCACCACGGTCGGCGCGATCTCCCCCAGCAAGGTCAGCAGCTCGGGACGGGTCTGGCCGGTCAGGATAAGGTCAGGCTCCAGCGCAATCAGCGACTCCAGATTGGGGCTGTCGAGATCACCGATCACCTGGATACCCATGCCCGCCTTGTTCAGCAAATAGCGAGGCAAGGTGGGTTGACCACGGCCATTGACGGCGCCGATGGGGGTCAGCCCCAGGGTCAGGGTGCTGTCGAGTTCGAGCTCGCTCAGCACCACCACCCGCGTTGGCTGGACTGGCACCTGCACCTTCTGGCCAAACGCATCGGTCACTTCACGCATATCCTGCGCCTGAACCAGCGGCGCGGCCAGCATCAGGATGGCTGCTGCCAGGGCGGCAAAACGCTTCATCATCTCACTCCTTCTCGTTGCACGGCCCGGATAATCGGCCGCGTGAATATACTCGGCGGGCCCACAGAACAGGCCCATATGACTCAACTCGCCGAACGCAGGGTGCGGCCATGTTCGTGACGACGGGGCACGATAATGGGCGCCCCGTCGCCGGGGGCATGCAAAATGTCGACACTGGTCTGGTAGAGCCGGTCGATTAGATCCTTGGTCACCACCTCCCGGGACGGGCCCATGGCGGCAATGGTCCCCTCGCCGATGGCGATCAACTCGTCACAGTAGCGGGCCGCCATCGCCAGATCGTGGATCACCAGCAGCACGGTTTTGCCTTCGGCGGTGATGCGATGGATCGCCTCCATCACCTCGGTCTGGTGACCGATATCGAGGGCACTGGTGGGCTCGTCGAGCAGCACCATGTCGCTGTCCTGTGCCAGGATCATCGCAAGCCAGGCCCGCTGCGCCTGCCCGCCGGAGAGGGACGCGGCGCTCTGCTGCCAGATGCTTTCAAGCTGCATCCGCTCGCAGGCGCTGTGCACCATGCGGGCATCCTCCTCGCCCCACTGATTGAACCAGCCCTGATGAGGGTGGCGGCCATACTGCACCAGCTGCTCCACCAGAATGCCGGCAGGCAGGGTTGGCCGCTGGGGCAGGTAGGCGAGCTCCCGCGCCAGCCCCTTCATGGGGTAGCTGGCGAGCGGCTTGCCCTTGAGCAGGATCTCGCCGTTTTGGGCTTTCATCTGGCCGGATAGCAGCTTGAGCAGGGTCGATTTGCCGCAGCCGTTGGGGCCGACGATCCCCACCAGCTTGCCCCTCGGCACGCTGAAGGAGATGTCCCGCAAAATGGGGGTCTGCTGATAGGCGAAGTGGAGGCGATTTACGGTGAGCGTCATCAGTCAGCCCTCTGGCGATCGTTAACAAGAAGAAACAGCAGCAACAGGCCGCCGAGAATGCGGGTCATGATACCGGTCGCCACCTCGTGGGGGCTGGCCAGCACCCGGACCAGGGTATCGCTGGCGAGCAGCAGCAGGGCGCCGCTGAGCGCCGCCAGCCAGAGCGGCACTACCCGATCTTTCACCAGCCAGGAAGCAAGAATGGGGGCCGCCATGGCGATAAAGACCACGGGGCCGCCGATGGCGGTGCCGAGCGCCGCCACCAGAATGGCTTGCGCCAGAATGCCCAGTTGCACCCGATCGCCGTTGACACCAAGCCCTCTGGCCATCTCGGGACCAAAGCGCAGCACCGCCAGCGAGCGGGAGAGATAGACAATCCAGGGGCAGAGCAGCAGCAACAGGATGGCGATGGGAGTGATGGTGCTGTAACCCACGGCGATAAAGCTGCCCATGTTCCACAGATAGAGGGAGCTCAAGTGCAACAGGGCCTGAGTGGACATCACAAATTGGCCGAGCGCCTCGAACAGCTCGGAGAGGCCGATACCGATCACCACGAACAGATAGCCCTGCTCACCCGGCTTGCGGCAGAGGGCATAGAGCACCAGCGCCGCGAAGATGGCGCCGATGGGGGCCGCCCACCATGGCCAGCTGCCCACCGTCAGGTAGAGAGAGAAGATGATGATGGCCAGAGAGGCCCCGTTGTTGACTCCCACCATGTCGGGGGTGGCCAGCCGATTGCGAACCAGAGTTTGCACCAGACAGCCGGAGAGCCCCATGGCCGCACCCGCCACCACCACCCCAAGGATGCGCGGCAGCCGGATCTTGAACAGGGTGAGCTGCTCAAGCCGCGTCCCCTCCCCCAGCAGGGTGTTGACCACGCCAGCAAAGCCGAGCTTGCCGCCGCCAACACTCAGGGCCAACAGACCCAGCGCCAGCAGCACGACGGCCAACAGAGCCAGCCAGCGCCAGCTTGGCAGATGGATCAGCACAGAGCGGTTGCCGGCCCGCAGGCAGAGCATATCGGTAGGTGTGCGCATCAGCCCCTCACTTGACGGTCAGCAGGGTACGAAAGCCCCCGCGATGGACGATGGCGATCAGCACAGGCGCGCCGATCAGGGCCAGAATGACCCCGTTGGGCAGCTCGAACGGCTGGATCAGCCAGCGCGCCAGAATATCGGCCAACAGCAGAAACAGCATGCCGAACAGGGCGGAGAAACAGACCTGCACCGACAACTTCACCGGCTCCACCAAGCGGCCACAGTAGGCGGCCAGAAAGCCGACAAAACCGATGGGGCCGGCGATGGCGATGGCACTCGCGGTAAACAGGGTGGCGGCCAGCAGCACGCCAATCCGCACCCGGTTGGGGCGGATCCCCAGCGCCTGGGCCTGGCGGTCCCCCATCTGCATCAGGGTCAGCTGGCGACAGAGCAGCAGGGTGATGACAAACGCTGCCAGCACGAAGGGCAGCACGGCGATGATGGCATCGAGATTGGCCGCCGACAGGGAGCCGAGGTTCCAGAAGCGGTACTGCTCCAGTACCATCTTGTTGGAGAGCAGCAGAAAGCTGGAGAGACCGCCGAAGGTGGCGGAGAGCGCCACCCCGACCAGAATGAGTTTGAGCGGGTTGGAGCGGCCAATCATCATGCCGAGCCCCAGCACAATAACGTTGCCGAGCAGCGCGCCGAGTCCGGCCCAGAGCAGATAGCCGTAGGCGGACTCCACCCCGAACCAGGTGAGCCCCACCACCAGCGCAAAAACGGCCCCGGCGTTGACCCCGAGCAGGCCGGGTTCCGCCAGCGGGTTGCGGGTCGCGCTCTGCAACAAGGAGGCTGCCAGAGATAAAGAGACACCGACCACCATGGCACAGAGGGTGCGCGGGATCCGCAAGGTATTGAGCACCATGGCGAGCTTCTCGTCGCCAGCCCAGCGGGCATCCCCCATCAGGTAGCCGAGCACCTCGCGGGCACCATAGACGCCCGCACCGATGGCGAGCGAAAGAGAAAGCAGTATGAACAGGAGGAACAATCCCAGCCAGAACAGCGAGGTCTGGTCTCTAAACACCCTTTAACTCCTTATGATTGCAATGCCATGTGGTTGAAATAAAAGCCGTCACCCGGGGTGATACAGCGGCGACAACGGGAGCCCGCCAGTGCGGGCTCCCGCTCAGCCATTACAGCTTGTAGGCCACACCGGCATAGACAGTGCGCCCGTCGAGGATCTGATCGGCCTCGGTGGCAACCCAGTCACGCTTGGTATTGGTCAGGTTGTTGAGTCCGAACTTCAGATCCAGTGCCCGGGTAGCGTTCCAGACTGCCCCGACATCCAGGGTGTGGAATCCGGCGGTAGTCTCATAGGTGGTGCCGCTCATGCGCGGAACCGGAAGGATCTGGCTGCCGGTGTAGTTCCAGCCGAGCTGGGTACTCAGGCTCTCGATGACCTGCCACTCCAGCTTGGCGTTAGCCGTATGCTCCGGCGTCCGATAGAGATCCTTGCCGCTGGTCTTGTCCTCCCCGTCGATCAGGGTGACGTTGCTGGAGAGGGTCAGGGCATCGGTGATATCAAACCAGCCGCTCAGCTCCACCCCCTTGATGCGGGCCTTGCTGACGTTCTGATAGGTCATCACCGCCGGACGCCAGGTGGAGGTCCATGCCTCACTCTGGATCTTGTCCTTGATATCGTTGTGGAAGGCGGTAATCCCGGCGCCCCAGAACGAACCATCATAGGCGGTGCCCAGCTCGTAGCTGACGGCGGTTTCCGGCTTCAGATCCGGGTTGCCCACCACGGCGCAGCGACCGCGACAGGCGGCTACCGCATAATCGGGGTTGGACTGGGCAATGGTCGGCGCCTTGAACGCCTTGCCAATGCCGCCCTTGACCACCCAGTTGTCAGTCAGGCTGTAGAGGGCATAACCACGGGGGCTGAACTCGGTGCCATAGGTCTCGTGGTGATCGACCCGGCCACTCAGGGTCAACGCCAGATCGCCAAAGCCAAACTCATCCTGCAGATAGAGCGCGCTCTGGTTGACGCTGACATCGCCCCCCTTGAGGTTGACGTTATGCTTGAGTTCGGTGATACGGTACTCGGCACCGCTGGTCAGCAGGTGGTTGCCCAAGTTGCCGCTCAGCTGGCCATCGAAGGTGTGGTTGGTCTGGCTCACATCGCCGCTGGTCTTGCTCAGCGCCGTCATCAGTTCGGAGTCGTCAAACAGGTCAACCTGCTCGAAGGCATAGCCGACCCGGCTGTCGAACTGCTCCCAACGGCCGACGTGAGTGGCATTGAGCCCCAGTCGCTCCATCTGCTGGATGTTGCGCGGCGTCTGGCCATAGTTGTTCCAGTGGGCCTCCCGATCATCTTTGGCGTAGTTCATCCCCACATCCAGATCCTGACGATCGTCGATCAGCCATTTGACGTTGGAGAGGATCCCCAGCTTTTCACGCTGCTCGATGGCATCAGCCTTGGGGTTGATGCTCTGCTCGCTCTGCCAGGCATCTCTGTGGTTCCCTTCCACCACCAGGTTGGCCAGCAGTTTGTTGTCGATCAGCGCCCCGCCCACATAGGCGCTCGCCTTGTTGATATCCCCGCCGTGACCGTCGGTGGGGTCGCTGAAGGTATAGGTGGGCGCCGCTTCGGTTTTCTCCCCGGGTTGGCGCAAGATGACGTTGACCACCCCACCCAGCGCATCTGCACCGTAGAGGGAGGAGATCGGGCCACGGATCACTTCGATACGCTCGATGGCCGCCATCGGGATGGCGGAGAGATCGAAATCATTGCCATAACCGGAGGTAAGGGCATCGCGGGAGCTGATACGCCGGCCATTGACCAGCAACAGGGTGTAATCCCCCTCCAGCCCGCGCAACTTGATCTCGCTGCGGCCGTAGCTGGTAGCAGGGCTGATATTGACCCCCGGCAACTGTTTCAGAGCGCCGGTCAGATCATTGACATTGAGCTTGTCGAGCTCGGCCCGGGTCACCACAGAGACGCTGGCCGGGGCGGTCAGCTCGCTGTGCCGGGTTTTACTCGCCGTCACCACCATAGTTTCATGAGCGGCGGAAGGCGCAGTCCCTTGGGCCAGAACTGGCAGGGCAAAAAGGGACAACACCAGCGGATGCACTGCAAATCGTCGGGATGATGTACGCATCATCAACACTCCACATAAAACAACCAAGGCCAACACCACCGACATCCCTGTCTGACCTCGCCAGACCCGGTGCAAAGTGATGGAGTTCATTGACATGAACAGCCGTCCATGCCCCATCACCCCGAACATCAGTGCATTACGGCAGGCCCTGCGTTGTGCTATGCCACGCGCAGCCATCAATAACAAAAGCGCCGTACCGACTGACATCGGGACGGCGCAATACTAAATGCAAATCATTTTTATTTGCAAGCGGGAATCGGGTATTCTTTCGCGTCCGCTTAATTATCCATCACATCGTGACGGGTCTGATGATAGGCCTCTTCACTCTTGCCCCGGCGCCAGTACGGCACGGCGTAGAACGACTGGCGATCCACCTCGAGCACAGACCGAAAATGGCGGCGCAGCGGCAGCACCAGCGCCTCTTCCCCACCCAGCCAGAAGAAGCCACCATCGCGCACCAGCGGCAGAGCAATCACATGCTCCAGCAGGCCACTGGGCTCGGGCTCGCCGACAAACCAGTGACAGCGCACCCCGACCGGCAGCGTCAACGGCTGAGCATCGGCCTGATCCGGCACCAGAATCGCAATTTCCCCTCTGGCCTCGGCAGGCATCACCTCACACATCGCCATGATGGCGGGCAAGGCGGTGAGATCTCCTACCAGACAGTAGTGATCGGCCGGTTGCAGCATGGGGTTGGGACCACCCGGCCCGGAGAGGATCACCTTCTCTCCCGGCTTGGCATGGGTAGCAAAGGCGCTGGCGGGCCCGCCGTCACCGTGCAGCACGAAGTCGATATCAATTTCCTGCTCATCACGGCGAAACGCGCGGATGGTGTAGGTGCGGATCACCGGCTTGTCAGCCGGGTCACTCCAGCGCGGGCCGCTCGGGGTCATGGCAGGCAGCACCGGCTCTAACTGATGGGGCTGGGCCAACATCACCTTGATATGGGCCCCACCGCAGGTAAAGGGATAGTCAGCCAGTTCGCTGCCACCAAAGGTGATGCGACGCAAATGGGGGGTGATCTGGGTAATGGCTTTGACAGTCAGCAGACGGGGGCGATTGGGAGGCAGAGATGGGGACACGATGGGGCTCCTCGTTGAGTGTGTCGCCCATGCTACACGCAAATAGGAATTACTATCAAATAAGATTACTTCTCGTCTAATAGCTACAAGCTGGATTCAAACATCCCCAACCACTGGCGCCCACACCCCAATCCAGACATAGGCTTTATGCACGCTAGCTCCATGATTGGGCAAAGAAAGCAGCCGGACAAAGCCACAGTTACAAAGGGTTCCATTTGCTTATTTCGACCATAGTTTTTCGAGATCAAATTTTATTTCCCAATAAGTTTCCTATCCTTAGTGAAGCAGTTAATGTAAGCACAGGATGCCAAACAGGATTGTATGATGGATGACCAGATCCTGATTATTGATGATGACGATCTCTCCCTCCCCGACGCACAGCAAGCTGGCTGGAAGGTGATGATTGTTGACGATGAGCCTGAAGTGCATCGCATCACCAAAATCACCTTGAACAAATTCGAGTTTGACAATCGCCCCATCGATTTTCTGCATGCCTATTCCGCGGCGCAGGCCAAAGAGTTGCTGGCCACCACCTCGGACGTTGCCCTGTTGCTGCTGGACGTGGTGATGGAGGTCGACCACGCTGGCCTCGATGTCGTCAAATACGTCCGTGAAGACTTGCAAAACAAGATGGTACGCATAGTGTTGCGTACCGGCCAACCCGGCCAGGCGCCGGAAGATGACGTGGTCACCAACTACGACATCAACGACTACAAGGATAAAACCGAGCTCACCTCCCAGAAGCTGCGCACCCTGCTGCGGGCCAGCCTGCGATCCTATCGGGATATCCGCACCCTGGAGAGTAACCGCCAGGGGCTGGAAAAAGTCATCGAAGCCTCCAAGGGGATCTTTGAGAAACGGGCCTTGCGCCAGTTTGTCGAAGGCGCCCAGGAGCAGCTCAGCGCCCTGCTCCATCTGGGGGAAACCCAGATATACGACGTCAAGCAATACGCCTATGAGGTGAAGGATCAAGTATTGGAGCCTCTGCTCCCCGGCCATCCCGCCATGCTCCTCACGGACGCGCCTGAGATCCTGCGCCAGGCCATGAGCAAGCGCAGCAACGTCTATAACGCCACTCAGATGGTGCTCTACTGCCAGAATCCGCGCCACCACCTGCTGTTCCACATCGAGACCACCCGCCAGCTCAGCCAGATCGATACCAGTCTGCTGACCCTGTTTACCGAAAACATCATAGTGGCGCTGGAGAATATCCGGCTCAATGAGGTGATCGCCGACAACCAGCGGGAGATCATCTATCGCATCGGCGAACTGGTCGAAACCCGTTCCAAAGAGTCAGGGCTGCACGTCAAGCGGGTCGCGCTCTATACCGAACAGTTCTGCCACCTGATGGGCATGAGCGAAGAGCAGAGCGAGCTGGTGAAACGTGCCTCGCCGCTCCATGACATTGGCAAGGTGGGTATTCCCGATGCCATCTTGCACAAGCCGGGCAAGCTGACACCGGAAGAGTGGGAGATCATGAAAACCCACGCCCAGCTCGGGCAGGATATGCTCTCCGGCAGCGATCTGGCGCTGTTTCAGATTGGTGCCACCATCGCTGGTAATCACCATGAGAAGTGGAATGGCAGTGGCTATCCCCGCGGTTTGAAGGGGGCCGATATTCCGCTGGAGGGGCGAATTGTGGCGCTGGCTGACGTGTTCGATGCCCTGGGTTCGGATCGCTGCTACAAGAAGGCGTGGCCGCTGGACAAGGTGCTGGCCCTGATTGAAGAGGAGAAGGGGCAGCATTTCGACCCCCAGCTGGTCGAGCTGATGATGGCCAATCTGGACAAGTTCCTCGAGATCCGCGAGCAGAACAAGGATGTCTATATCGGCGAACACTGATAGCCAGCTTGTTCTGTTTATGAACTAAAAAAAACCGCCCTGCTTATCAGGGCGGTTTTCTATATCTGGCATCACGCCACTTCAGAGCGAGAAGTACGAGGGTTACTGCTCTGGCAGATTGAGATCCAGCTTGGCGGCAGGTTGTCCGGCTTGCTGATTCTCGGCCTGCGCAGCGGCCAGAGCACGCTTCAGGGCACGCCGTTTTTGTATCACAACAAACCCGACCCCACCCAATACTGCCAGCAGCACACCACCACCCGCCAATGCCCAGATCAGCCAGCCCATTTCCTCCTCTGCCGGAGCTTCATGGGTCGCCTCGGCACTGGAGGCCGGTGCAGCGGCCGACACCACCTCTACAGGAGGCGGCGGTGGCGGGAAGACATTAAAGGTTTTCACCGGCAACTCGATTTTCAGCTCACGGCCGAGGCGAGTGGTGCCATAGAGAGTTGCTTTCACCTCATGCTGACCGACCTCCTTGATGTTGGAGAGATCGATATCAAGCTTGGGGTCACTGGCGGTCTCGCTGAACTCGTAGAGGCCGCCCACATTGCTGGTCACACTCCCCTTGACCACCACGGAAGCGGGATCCAGCTCATCACGGTCGATTAGCAGTGAGAGCTTGGCACCCAGCTCATCCGAAGGCGGCGACAAGTTATAGCTGAACGGATAGGGGTAAAGCAGCACATCCTGATAACGGGCACGGACAAACACCTGATTGCCCGTGCTGAACATTGCGCGGTACTTGCCACCGGGAATATCCTGCAGCGTCACTTCCGCCGTCATGATGCCATCGCCTGGCACCTCATCTAGCCCCTTGCCATCATCGCGATAGTGGCCAAGTACTTGATCCAGCACGACCTCTTTCTTATCGGCATCGCTGAACGATTGCAGCTTGACGGTCATGCCAAGATCAGAGAGATAGTATTTATCTTTCGGCGGCTTACCATTGATCAGCAACCACGCCTTGAGCTTGACCACCTCCCCCTGATAGAGCTGCATCGGCAGGGCAGCGATATCGAGCCGGATATCGGAGAGAATGCGCACCCGGTTGTCGGGATCCACCTCGCCAATCGCCTGCCAGGGGCCCGGCATGGGATTGCGCAGGGTAATGAGATCATGCTCCGGCAGCGCCAGCCAACCCACATCTGCGGGTTTGACCTTGCCCACGTAAAGCTTGCTGCCATCGGGGCGAACCAGGATCACGGACGGGGTGCCCGGCTTGCGCTTGATAATGAAGGTGATCTCCTTCACGCCGTAATCGATGCGAAAGCGGTTATCCAGCAGCGGAATATCGGAAGGGGCAAATACCTCGGTCGCCGCCGCCCCCAGCGAGAGCAACAGCAGCAGACCGGCACACCACTTGCTCATTGCCGCCACAGACAACTTCCTCCCTTCTTCTGTACCAGATCCAGTCTCGCCTCGTGCAGGGCCTGAACCTCGGTGCTGGCACGCACCACCTTGAGGGCGGGTCGGTTGCTCTCTAACCGGCGAATACTGGTGTCCTGATTGCTTTCGTTTTCGTTGCTTTCGGTGGCCAGATTGAGTTTGGTCTGGCCGCCGGTCATCAGCAGGTAGACGTCCGCCAGGATCTCCGCATCGAGCAAAGCCCCGTGCAGGGTACGGTGGGAGTTGTCGATACCGTAACGATCGCACAGCACATCCAGGTTGTTGCGCTTGCCGGGGAAGAGATCACGCGCCATCGCCAGGGTATCTGTGATGGTGCAGATATCCGCCGTCTTGAAGTTGAGTCCGAGCTTGCTGAACTCGTAGTCCATGAAGCTCACGTCAAACGGTGCGTTGTGGGCGATCAGCTCGGCGCCGCGGATGAACTCGAGGAATTCATCGGCAATCTGGCTGAACGACGGTTTGTCACGCAGAAACTCGTCGGTGATACCGTGCACCTGGATCGCTTCCGGGTCGACCAGACGATCAGGCTTGATATAGACGTGATAGTGGTTACCGGTCAGCTTGCGGTTGATCACCTCCACACAGCCGATTTCGATAATGCGGTGCCCCAGATAGACAGGGCCGCCCGCCGTATTCATACCTGTGGTTTCAGTATCCAGAATGATCTGGCGATTCAGTTGGGGTGTGTTCATGATCCAATCTATGTCAAACTTCGGCTTTACTTACTCGCTAGTTTACCCCAAGCCTCATGTTAAAACAGATTGA
>NZ_CAWNZT010000099.1:11937-28667 GCF_963878965.1 Aeromonas sp. HMWF015
CATGGGCCTGCGCACCCTCAACGAATCGTGCAAGGTGCGCCTCACCACCGACAGCCAGTATGTCCGTCAGGGGATCACCCAGTGGATCATCGGCTGGAAGAAGAAAGGGTGGATGACCGCCAACCGTCAACCAGTCAAGAACGTCGATCTCTGGAAGGAGCTGGATGCGGAAGTGGGTCGCCACCAGATTGAGTGGCTCTGGGTGAAGGGTCACTCCGGCCATCCGGAGAACGAACGGTGCGACGAGCTGGCCAGAGAGGCCGCCTGCGGCAAGGATCTGGCCGAGGATACCGGCTACCAGCCCTGACGGGCCATTCCCGGTGTGGCGAGGGACTTTGGCAGTTGCCAGCGCCGCCGCACCGGGATCAGTGGAAAGCGCCGTTTACGGGCCGCAATCACGTATACCGATGCAAATGCCCTGCAATAATCCCGCCCGATACTCTCCCGCCACCAACTGTGCCAGCTCTGTTTCCCCATAAACGAGTAGCCAAAACGCTCGTCGAACATCACCTCGCATCCCAGCAGATGCAACCAGTCCGTCACCCGCCCCGGGGTGAACATCCGTGCCGACCAAGGCATTCTGCGCCGCAAGAACGGCACACAGTGACCGATCCCGACCAGACTCATGGGGTTATAACCACTGATGATCAGCCAGCCATCGTCGGTCAGCACCCTTTCGGCTTCGCGCAACACCTGATGAGGATCGGCAGAGAAATCGAGGCAGTGGGCCAGTAGGCAGGCATCGACGCTGCCGGTCCGCACCGGCAGATCGAGAGGATCGCCATACATGTCGAGCAACCGCCCGCCGGGGGCGACCCCGATCTGGTGACGAATGGAAGAGCGTTTGCAGGAGAGTTCAGCGCTCAGAGCGCCAATTTTCAGCAGATGATACCCAAACAGATTGGGACACCAGTTGTCGAGCCGATCCTGGATCTCGGCCGCCACCCAGTCCCCCATAGGCAATGCAGACCAGCTGGTCGGGATCTCGATTTGTTGTTCGGTACGTGCCACCTGCATAATAGGGCTCAACTCGGGGTTTCGAACGCCATCCTGTTATATAAGATACCCTCCCTAAAGAGAAGCAGACTCATGTATCCAGTGATCACAGTTCCAGCCTTTAATGACAACTACATCTGGTTGATCCGCCACGAAAATCACTGTCTGGTGGTCGATCCGGGCGATGCCGCCCCCGTGCTGGAGCGGCTCGAGGCATTGGGGCTGGTGCTCGATGCCATCCTGCTGACCCATCACCATCACGACCATGTCGGGGGCGTCACCGACCTGCTTGCCCACTTCCCCCACGCCCGGCTCTATGGCCCCAAACTTGACCCGATGCCGGATCATCACGGTCAGTGGCTGGAAGATGGCGATCAGATCAACTGGCACGGCCTCGCCCTCGAGGTGATCCATGTGCCCGGGCACACTCGCGGCCACATCGCCTACCACGGCAACGGCATGCTGTTTTGTGGCGATACCCTCTTCTCGGCCGGTTGTGGCCGCCTGTTTGAAGGGACGCCGGAGCAGATGTACCACTCGCTGCAACGACTCGCCGCCCTGCCCGATGAGACACTCATTTATTGTGCCCACGAGTACACCCTCTCCAACCTGCGTTTTGCCTATGCGGTCGAGCCGGACAACCCGGCGATCCGCCGCCAGATCGGGCTGATCAGCAAACTGCGGCAACAGGGGCTGCCAAGCCTGCCAACCCGGCTGGGTGACGAACGCACTTTCAACATTTTTCTGCGCTGCGAACAGGATTCAGTGAAATTTTCTGCTGAAAAACATGGGCTAAAATGCGTGGAAAATCCGGTAGATACCTTCACCATCCTGCGTCAGTGGAAGGACGTTTTTTGAACAAACCTTGATCAGGGGGCCATTGCCCCTTATGATGCGAGCTGTTTTTCCCAAAAATGACCGGAACGAGATGAAGGTACGAACGGCCTTATTGGCAGCGCTGTTGCTCAGCGGCTGCCAAAACCTGAGCCATCAGGATGACCGGGCGCTAACGGCAATCGAGCCGATCAAGTCCCCCCAGGTCAAGAAAAAAGCGCATAAAAAACACTCTTCCCATTTCCTGTTTGGCGATGAACAGCTTGATGAAATGGAAGATACGGACAATCTGTGGGTGCGTATCAGCGATGATATGCAGCTGGAAACCCCGGATAATGCCCGCATCCGCCAACAACGAGAGTGGCTGTTGCGTAATGATAAGCATCTGGCGACCATTGCCAGCCGGGCTGAACCCTACCTCTATCTGATGGTAGAGGAGATTGAACGGCGTGAGCTGCCAATGGAGCTTATTACTGTCCCGATGATCGAGAGCATGTTTGATCCTCATGCCCGATCCCGCAGCAATGCCGTCGGACTCTGGCAGTTTGTGCCAGCGACAGGCAGAAACTTCGGTCTGCGCCACGACAACTGGTATGACGGACGGCGCGATGTGCTGGCCTCCACCAATGCGGCGCTCGACTATCTGGAGTACCTGAACCGCTTCTTTGACGGTGACTGGCTGCAAACGCTGGCCGCCTACAATGCCGGTGAAGGACGGGTGCGCAACGCCATCCAGCGTAACCAGCGCGCAGGCAAACCGACCGACTACTGGTCGCTCGATCTGCCCCGCGAAACCCAGATGTATGTGCCCAAGATCCTCGCCATGGCTGACATGATCAGCAATGCGGACAAGTACAATATCCAGTTGCCGGTGCTCGCCAACGAGCCGAAGCTGCGAGTGGTGGAGACCGGCAGCCAGATCGATCTGAATGTGGCCGCCCAACTGGCAGGTCTGCGCACCTCACAGCTCAAGGAGGTCAATCCGGCCCTGAGCCGTGGTGTGATGTCGCCCCGTGGCCCTTACCGCCTGCTGGTACCGGTAGAGTATGCCGATACCCTGGAGCTGGCACTGGCCGATCTGCCCAAGAGCGAACGTATTCGTACCCGCTCCTATCAGGTCACCAGTGGCGATACCCTGTCGCGCATTGCCCAGAATCATGGCGTCAGCGTGAACGAGCTGAAGCTGGCCAACAATCTGCGCAGCAACAACCTGCGTCGCGGTCAGCAACTGGTGATCCCGACCCACGGTCAGGTCAGCAGCAAGGCCAGCTCCGCCAGCAAACCGCAGCAGCTGGCAAGCCGTGGTAGCAGCCAAAAGGCCAAAGTCAGTTACAAGGTGCGCTCGGGTGACAACCTGTGGAGCATCAGCCAGGCACACGGCGTCTCCCACGAAGAGCTCGCCAAGTGGAACGGTCTGAATGCCAAGTCGGCGCTCAAGCCAGGCATGAAGCTGGTGGTCTATCCCAAGCAAGGGAAGAAGAGCGACAAATCGATGGTGTATCAGGTTCGCCGTGGCGACTCAATCTCCTCCATCGCGGCTCGCTTCCAGGTGGCCATCAACGATGTGATGCGCTGGAACCAGCTGGATAAAGGGGATTACCTCAAGCCCGGTCAGGAGCTTACCCTGTTTGTGAAGAACAACAGCTAAGCCTCACCGCTTGAACCCGATAAAAAACGGGGCCAGTCATCTGACTGGCCCCGTTTTTTATTACTGCGGTTAACCGCTGCTGTGTCTGAACCACCGACTAGAACACTGGCTTGGCGCCACCTGCGGATGCATCACTGCTCTGCAGGCAAAACTATCACCGCTATTCCCAGAGCCTTGTCGGCACCACCATCAGCACGGTGCGCTGACCGATCGCTACATTGGCATTGGGGAAGACCACCGCCTCACGCGGCTTCTCGACGGTGTAACGCAGCTCGCCATCCTCGGCCAGCACGAACCCTTGGGGGAATTCGGTGAAGTTGTCCACATCGCTGGCGAATAGAAAGCGAAACTCCTCCGATTTTTTGGTGATCACCCTATCGATGGCAAACAGGGTGAAATCATCCGCCCGCCACGGCTCCAGTGCCACTTCATCCTGAGTGACCAGCTCCTGCAGCGCTTGGCGGGTTTCGATAAAGCGGGTCATATCGTTCTCGCCAAACGGGCGCACCTTGCCCAGCTCCACCGTGAAGGCATGGGCCCCATGCTGGCGTGAGCTGTAGTAGCTGAAGGTCGTGGTCGGGCTGGCGGAGAGCAGAATGGTGCGCACCCCGCAGGCGCCGAGGAACTGCACCTGCTCGCGGCAGTGAGGCCGCTCATGGGGAAAGGGGTAGACGGCAAACTTCTCGTGGCGCGAACCGCGAATGGCGGTGTGCAGGTCGTAGTGGTAACGGGGACGAGCCGGATCGGCAAAGAAGCGGCTCACATACTGCTCGAGACGCATGGCGCGGATCCGCTCCCGATTGCAGAGCCCCTCCCCCTTGCTGTGGGCACCGGAGAAGAGCCGGTTCATGTTCTCCTCCACCTCCCGCAGCCCCAGATTCATCGCCGCCGGATTGCCAAACAGGAACAGCACCCGATGGCGGGCGCTCAGCTCGCCTGAGAGCAGACGACTCAGCAGCTGGTTGCAGATCTCGATGGGAGCGGTCTCGTTGCCGTGGATGCCGCAGGAGAGGACGATATCCTTGCGTCCTCCCGGCTGGTCGTCCGTGCCACAGGCAGGCTCCAGACAGAGCACGCCCGTATCCCAGACGCTGACCCGCGCACCATCGGGCAGGGCAAATTCAAAGGGCTCAAGCTGCCACTCATGGCTGCGGGTCAAGGCCAAAAAATCGTGCTGGGGAATCATCCGTCTCACCCTCTCGCTCTGGAATACTATGGCCGGATTATACGCAAGGCATCGCGGCTTAAAATCGTTTTTTAAACAAATTCAAACATTAACGATACAAGTGTGATAACAATCTAACGATGACAGCAATGACGGTAGCGATGTGGAATAAAGAGGAGAGGAAAAAGGATCAACAAATAACAGGGGGAAAACGGGGGGAGATAAAACAGACAATGACAGACCTGGCAGCTGGTCCCCACAGGGGCAGAACAGCAAACGACTCAGCAGAAAAACAAGGCATCCATGCCCGGCAGATCAACCACGCCAGAACGGCTTGGTGGTCTCTTGATAACGGTCAGCTTCGTTCAGGCCGATGTCTTTGAGCAGGTACTCGGGCAGCTCGGAGAGCTGGCGACGGCTGCGGCTGCGCTCCAGCCAGGTCAGAACGGTCATTTTAACTCGAGCAACCAGATTCAATTGGCTGGAATGCTGGTAACCGGTTTCGGTATAAGTCATGTTGGCCATGATGTGGCTCCTCTGAATATTTGTTTACGCACTGGGCTTTATTTGATGCGCAAAGCTTAGTCAGGGAGCAGAGCCGACTCAATTGACGAATTTTGATACGTTACATTAGTAAATCTAATGTCTAAAAACAGCAGGATTTAATTTTAACGCCTTGATTTTAAACAAATAATTATTTTAACGGTTGGCCAGCAGAGTCGCACAGCATATTGTGCTGCATGGCACCCATCTATATATGCATTTTACTGCTTTACATATGCAGGGATGGACAAGGTGTGAACAGCTGGCAACAGCGGAGTTACACGTGATTGTTAATTTAATGATCTTGTGATGATCTTTATTTAACGCCTTGAAACATAAATAAAACCATCACCACATCCCCATTCAGAGGCGCACATTGCCCCCTCCTCAGAGTGCCTCTTGGCACTCCAACCGCATGCTGGTATGTTTATTTATACAGTAGTTTTGCTACCCGCAGCGATGTCATACCTGATGTCGTCAACAGCGGGTCAGACCACAGGATCATCGATGGATACCTTTACCCCGACCGCCGCCCTGCGTCAACAGATGGCCGCCATTGAAGCCTCTCTCAACCAGCTGGCCGATCTGCTTGGCCAGCTCGAGCTGCAGGAGGCCCATGTCTATCCCCTCCCCCCGGTTGCACAGGGGGAAGAGCACGATCCGATCGAGCAAATTGAGGTGGACTATCTCAACGGTGAAGCCGCGCTGGCGGCCACCCTCGCCGCTTATCGGGACCACAGCGCCCGTCCCGGCTGCTCCACCAAGGCGACTCATCGGCTGCCCGGCTGGTTGCGCTTTCCTGCCACCGCAGCCCCCTTGCTGCAACCGCTGATCGACCAAATCAACCAGCACAAGCTCGATTTCAAGGCGCTGGTGCAGCAGGCGGGGGGACGTGACGAGAAGTTCGAGCTGGTACATACCGCCCTGCCCGGGGTGATCAC
This sequence comes from Aeromonas sp. HMWF015, assembly GCF_963878965.1. Taxonomy (NCBI): domain Bacteria; kingdom Pseudomonadati; phylum Pseudomonadota; class Gammaproteobacteria; order Aeromonadales; family Aeromonadaceae; genus Aeromonas; species Aeromonas sp. HMWF015. The sequence goes on from NZ_CAWNZT010000099.1 coordinate 18,065, forward strand.
CCTGCAGGTCTACCGCAAACTGACCCTGTTGGCGGGGGAGCTGCAATCCCTCGGCTTTACCTGGGCTGACAAGCAGACCATCAATCGCCTCAGTCGCGAGCAGGTGCTTGAGATGCTGGAGCGCAGCCGCCGCTACATACCGGCCCTCTCCAACAACGATGAGTGGAGCAAGATGGTGGATCAGGAGGTGTACGACATTCGCCGTCTGCCCGCCGATGCCGAGCTGCGGATCCGCCGCCCGGTCAAGACCCACCCGATGATCAACCTGCTCTGGTTGGAGCGCACCCCGCGCAAGCAGCAGATCAAGGCGAGCCTGCCGCTGCTGCTCTGCTCGGATACCCCGCCCGCGGTCACCCATCTGGGCAACTATCCCCCCAAGAGCCGGCAGGCGCGGCGAGATCGCAAGATTGGCGGCGAGCCCATCATCGAGCGGCTGCACCTCTATCTCTATCAGGGGTGACTGGATCAGGAATATCTGGGCCGCCTTGCCGCGATAAACGAGTACCCCATATCTGCGTCCCAAACGAGAAAGGGGAGAACATCTCTGGATGTTCTCCCCTTTTCTGTCTCGATAGGCGGTATGAAAGGTGGCGTCGCCAATCAGCCCATCAGCAGGGCCCGCAGGCTCTCCACATCCAGCCCGCGCACCTCGGACTGGCCGCTCAGCAGGCCATCGGCCAGCGCCCGCTTCTCGTCGTGCAGGGCGACGATCTTCTCCTCCACCGTCTGCTCGCACACCAGCCGGTACACGGTCACCGGCTGGGTCTGACCCATCCGGTGCGCCCGATCGCTCGCCTGGTCTTCCACCGCCGGGTTCCACCAGGGATCGAGGTGCAGCACGGTATCGGCCTGGGTGAGGTTGAGGCCGGTCCCCCCTGCCTTGAGGCTGATGAGGAACAGCGGCACCTCCTCATGACGAAAACGCAGGATGGAGTCCTGACGGGACTTGGCGGAGCAGCCCCCATCCAGATAGCAGTAGTCCCAGGACTTCTGCTCGATGCGGGCCCGCAACAGACTCAGCAGATCGACGAACTGGCTGAACACCAGCACCCGATGACCACCGTCGATCGCCTCTTCCAGCAGGGCCATCGCCTCGTCCAGCTTGCTGCTGGTCTGCGACCACTCGGGCATCACCAGCTCCGGCGAGCAGCAGAGGCGGCGCAGTCGGGTCAGGCCGCTCAGCACGTGCATCAGGGCGCGACCATCGGCGCTCTGCACCTGCTGCACCACTTCCCGCCGGGTCGCCTCGTAGAGCTGGCGCTCCTCGGGGGAGAGGCTGATGTGGTGGATGATCTCGGTCTTGTCCGGCAGCTCGGTCAGCACCTGCTGCTTGAGACGACGCAGGATGAAGGGGCTGATCACCGCCCGCAGCAGCGCCATGTGCTGGGGATCCTTGACCGCCTTGCCAAAGCGACGCTTGAACTCGCCAAGGCTGCCGAGCAACCCCGGGTTGATAAAGGTAAAGAGACTCCACAGCTCCCCCAGATGGTTTTCGATGGGGGTGCCGGAGAGGGCGAGGCGAAAATCGCCGTCGAGCTGGAACAACAGCTTGGCGCGCTGGGTGCCGGCGTTTTTGATCTGCTGCGCCTCATCGAGCACCATGCTGGACCAGCGGCGGGACTTGAGCGCCTCCGCCAGGCTGCCAAGCATGCCGTAGTTGATGAGGATCACCTGACCGGCCTTGGCCTCGCGAATGATCCCCTCCCGCTCGGCCGGGTTCTCGAACACCACCACATCCAGTTCGGGGGCGAAACGGGTCACCTCCTCCTGCCAGTTGGTGACAACTGACTTGGGTACTACTACCAGCGCAGGGCCAAGGTGCTGGCGCATCCGCAGCACGATAAGTGCCTGCAGCGTCTTGCCCAGCCCCATGTCATCGGCCAGACAGGCACCAAAACCGTGATGGGCCAGGGTCGCCATCCAGCGCACCCCCTCTTTCTGATAGTCCCGCAGTGAGGTAAGCAGCTCGTCCGGGCAATCGACCTCCTGCTGCCACTCCTGCTGCAGGGATTGCCACGCCGCATCCCCTTCGGTGTTAATAACAGAGAGCAGGCGAGTCAGGGGATAGGCCAGCTTGTTGTTGATGCGCTGCTCTTCATCGAGCATGGCCCCCAGCATGGTGAGCCGTTCCACCAGCTTGTCGCTCAGCATCAGGCTGGTCTTCTCGTCGAGCTGAACGGTGCGCTGCCCCGGGGTCATCTGGCGCAGAATAAGGCGCAGATCGAGGATCTGGTGCTCATCGAGTGCCAGCGCCCCTTCGACCTGGAACCAGTCCTGCCGCCGCTCGATGCGCAGGCTCAGAGCCGCTTCATCAAGGCTCTTGAGGCGAGCGCTGTCCTGATGCCAGTGAATGACCACTCCGGCATCCACCAGCTCGGGCAGGGCATTGACCAGCGCCAGCGCCTGTTCCCCCTGCAGCAGCCACTCGCTGCCTGGCAGCCCGATGGGCAATTGATTACGCAGCAACTGGGCCTGCACCTTCTCGGCCGCGAGATCCCGCTGCCAGTAATGGTACGCCTTGATCCCCTGCCGTACGATCGCCTCCCCCTTGCCAAGGGGCTGGGGCGGCAGATCCTCAAAGCGGGTCACCAGCTTGACCGACAGCTGACCATCCTGCCAATCCAGTTGCACCGAAGGAATGCCCGGCCAGGGAGCCAGCTCGGCATTGCCGCTAAGCCCCGCAACCTGACTGTGCCAGGGCAGTTCGGGAATGGCATCGAGCGTGCGTTGGAGCTCGGCCAGCCCCTCGGCGGGCAGCAGTGGGATGGATTCGAGCGCTGGCAAGCGGTCGAGCAGCGGCTGCGGGGTGAGGATCAGCTGCCACAGATCCTGCGCCAGCGGCATGATATGGGCCCCGCGGGCGGCCGCATCGGGGCAGAGCTGCGCGCTCATCCCCTGTTCGGTGGCCACCACCTGCAGCAGGGGGGCGCTGATGGCCAGTTGCAGCTTCTGCCCCTTGGCGTTGAACAAACGGGGGTGATCGGCCAGCGGCGCCCAGACATCCCGCGGCAGTCGTCCCATCACCCGTGGCAGGGTGCGAACCAGTGCCCAGTCGTGCTCATCGAGCATGGCTGCATACTGGGTGGAGAGCAGGGCCGGATCGACCCGGCGACCGGCGGTCCACTCCCCCTTGGTGCTCAGCTTCTGGATCTTGCACTCCAGCTCGGGGCCGTCGGCATGGAGCAGCCACACCAACCGCTCCTGCGGCTTGCGCACGCCACTGGAGCGTCCCAGCCCCTGCAACCAGTTGAGCCAGCTGGCAGATGCCGCGGTTTTATCCTCGTCCCCGTCATCATCCTGCTCGTCACTGCCCTCTTGCGTACTCTCCTCACTGCCGCGCAGTTGGCACAAGGGCGCCCCTTTGGCCGCCTCGCCCAACAAGATGCGCAGCAGATCCTGACAAAAGGCCATCAGGCGATGATGGGGTTCGGCATCGAGCAGATGGGAGAGATCCCACTTGTGCAACATGGCCACCTGCGGGCTCTGGGCACCGTGACGGGCCAGCGCGCAAAGATCGAGCCAGAGATAGCCCCAGTGGAGCTCCTCCACCGGCAGTTGCAGGGTATCAAACAGGCCGACCGCCTGACCGTGGCGATCGCCCGCCCACTGGCTGAGCAGATCGGCAAGCAGGGGGAACTGGCCAGTCAGGCTGCGCTGCCACTTCTTGCGCTGTTCGCTGGCGATGACGGGATCGGCCTGCTGCAACCAGCCAAGCCAGAGCAGGGCGCTGAATGAACGGGGCCACTGGCCCGCCTCGCCCTCATCGGTTGCCTGCCACTGCCCCAGCGCGGTGAGCAGCCGCTCGCCAAGCGGGCCGCTCTGGCTCTGTTGGGCCAGCACCTGCAGGGCTGGCCAGCCGGGGGCGGCATCCTTGTCCTCGCCGGTTGGCGATGTGCTCTCGCCATCCCCGCAGAGCCAGCGCCACTCCGCCTCGAACGCTTTGGCCCGGGCCTGCACCTCGGGGGCACAGCGCACCAGCGCATTGGCCAGCGGCCAGCGCTCTTCATAGGGGGCATCGAGCAAGAGTTGCAGCGAGAAGTGCTCCAGCAACATTTGCTGCCAGGCGGGGCTGGAGCCCGCCAGCAACTGGTGAGCGTCCGGGGTATCGAGCAGGGTCAGCAGATCGCTGGCCGAGAAATAGGTGGGGATCTCCCCCGCCTTGCCGCGGCAGAGCTCGCGCACCACCGCATGGGTAAGATCCTGCCCGGTCAATGAGGGCACCCGGCTCCAGTCCGGCGCCGGGCAGAGACCGGCACGCACCCCCAGGATCAGCGCCAGCGTCCCTTCGGCGGTCAGACTCCACTGCTGCTCCCCGCGCAATCTGACCAGCCCCGCATCCTGCAGTCGGGTCAGTTTATCGATCAGGGCATGGCCTATTGCCAGTTGTTCTTGCAGCAAACGGGTACTGGCAACGCGCTGCAATTGCAGGGTGGCGAGCAGGGCATAACTATCCGAAGAGAGGGTGGACGCAGACATCAAGACTCACGGGCAAGTGCAAAAGCGGAATTTTAACGGTAAAGCGCCAGCGGCTCGACCCTTTACCGTGAAATAACTCAAAAAAAAACGGCCATCCATGATGACCGTCGAAAGTAACGAAGGAAATAGCCGGATCATCCGGTTACCTCCCACAGCGGGAAAATCGGGAGCGCTAGCCCCTAATTCGTGGAGCCAATGCTAGAGGTTGGCGCCCGAAAAAGCTTTGAAGCGGATCACAGTTGAAAAGGATTTCTGAAAACGGTTTCAATTTTTAGCGGCAAAAAACCATGATTTCACGCCAAATGAGCCATGTCCCAACCCCTCCTGCACACCCGGCAAAGCGGTGAAAACCCTTATGACAGTCGCTTGTCGAACGCCCCTGTGCGGGCCACCATAACTTGCCGTCAGCAGGCTAGATTTCAGGGCAACCGGAGATGGCCGAGATGGGCCAGGAGAGCACGAATCGGCTCCCTCCCCGTCCGGTAGCTTGGCAAACCGCGCTGCCGCCGTGGGCCTCGGCAATCGCCTTGACCACGGCGAGTCCGAGCCCGCTACCGCCGCTCTTGCGCGAGCGTGACGGATCTCCCCGACGAAACGCATCGAAGATACAGGCGGCGACCTCCTCGCTGATGCCAGGCCCCTCATCTTCCACACTCAGGACGCACACACTCTCCGAGCGATACAGCCGCACGGTCAGCAGGCCCGGCAGCGCGTGCTTCTGGGCATTTTCCAACAGCGCCATCAGGGCCTGACGGATGCGAAACAGATCGCAGCAGACATGAAGTTCGCTATCGAGCTCCCGCTGCAACACAAATCCACTCGCCGCCAGAGGGCTGGCAAATGCCTCAAGCACCACGGCAAGCTCGTCGGCCAGCCTGACCTCGGTCCGCTGCAACTCCAGATGGCCGCTGTCGTTGAGGCTCAATACCCGCAAATCCTCGATCAGGTGATTGAGCCCCTCCACCTGACGCAGCAACCCCTCGAAGAGTTCGCTGCTGGGAGGAAATACCCCTTCGGCCAGCCCCTGCAAGCGGCCGCGCAAAATGGTCACCGGAGTGCGCAATTCGTGGGCGATGGCGGCATTCCAGAACTCCCGCTCGCGGGTCATGCTCTGCAGCCGCTCGGCCATGGTATTGAAGTCGCGCACCAGCTGCGCCGTCTCCCCGATCGCCTGCTCATCCTCCGGCACGCGGGCATCGAGTTTGCCCTCGGCCACCTCGCGCAGGCTGGTTGCCACCGAGTTGAGGGGAGTCAGGATGCGGCGAGAGAGGCGAACCGCCACATACAGCGCCATCCCCAATGCAATGAGAATGGTGGAGCCGATCCATAACATCTCGACTCTGGAGGGCACCCAGGTCTCGGAGATGCTGCCCGGCACAAACGCCACGGCGATGCCATAAAACACATAGGTGCCGATCACCGCGAGGGAGATGATACCAAGCGTCATCAAGCCCAGAGAGCGGATGATCTGCCTGCGAAGGCCGGGCGCCGATTTCATGCATCGCCCCCGAAGCGATAGCCAACGCCCCAGACACTGGCGGGGACCCCCTGAATGCCGTGTGTCTCCAGTTTTTTGCGCAACTTGCTGATGTGGCTATCAACTGTACGCTCCTGGGTATCCCCCTCCGGCAAGCAGTGAGTCAGCAGTTCGGTGCGACTGAACACCCGTTTCGGCGCCCGCATCAAAGAGGCGAGCAACTTGAACTCGGTCAGGGTCAGCTCCAGCACCTGCTGCTGGTCATCGCGGAAAATGCTGGCCTCGTGGCTCTCCAGATCGATCTGAAACTGGCCGACCCGCAGCACGTTCGCCGTGGCAGGCTTTACGGCTCGGGTGCGCCTGAACACGGCCTGCACTCGCGCCACCATTTCGGCCGGATTGAAGGGTTTGACCACATAGTCATCCGCCCCCATGCGCAGCCCCATCAGCTTGTCGAGATCCTGATCGAGGGCGGTCAACATGATCACCGGCGTATCGCCACGCGCCCGGATCTCGCTGAGCACCTGCCAACCATCCAGTTGCGGCATCTGCACATCCAGCAGCAGGAGATCGGGTTTGAATGCCTGATGCATGGCCAGCGCTTCACGGCCATCGGCGGCGTGCAGGGAGCGCAAGCCATGACGTTGCAGGTAAGCGGCGAGGATGTCGGCGATCTCGGCTTCATCCTCTGCAATCAGTACCAGTGACTGGCCCGCCGGGATGGCGGAAGCATTGAGATGGGACATAGTCGGACTCGAAAAAAGGTGGCGTTGAACTTTATCATCGCCTCCATGGATTCTCCACAAAGCCTCGAATCATTCGCAATAGCCCCTCGCCATAATGGCCGCTCGATGCACTCTTCGGTCACATCACACCGGAGAGACGGTTTAACGAGGTGAGTGGATGATGTTTGTCAAACAGCGGTATGCGGGCGCCCTGCTCGCCGTCATTGCCGCATTCGGGTTGGTGGGTTGCGATGTCGCGCCGCAAGAACAGGAGGCACCCGCCCCTCCTCAGGTGTCGGTGCTGACTCTGACTGGTCGGGAGCTGGTCATCAGCGAGGATCTGCCCGCCCGGGTGGCGGCACTGCGCAGCGCCGACATTCGCGCCCAGATCAGCGGCATCGTGCAGCGCCGCCTGTTCGAGCAGGGCGCCGAGATCAGCGCTGGCACCGTGCTGTTCCAGATAAACCCGGCCCCCTTCAAGGCCGATGTCGACAGCGCCGCCGCCGCATTGCAACGGGCCGAGGCCGTGCTGGCCCGCGCCCGCATCCAGATTGACCGCCTGAAGCCGCTGCTGCGCACCGACGCCATCAGCCGCCAGACCTATGACGATGCGATCTCCCAGCGGGATCAGGCGGCCGCCGATGTAGCCCAGGCCAGGGCGACTCTGGCCCGGCACCAGCTGAACCTGCAATTTGCCAGCGTGGAGGCCCCCATCGACGGACGCATCGATCAGGCGCTGGTGAGTGAAGGGGCCCTGGTGTCGCCCACCGATACCACTCCCATGGCCAGGATCCAGCAGATTGATCAGGTCTACGTCGATGTGCGCCAACCGGCCTCGGTGCTGGAATCCCTGCGCCAGCAAGCTGGCTCAACGGCACCGGAACTGGCGGTGGAGATCCTCGGCAGCAATGGCACACCGCTGGGCATGCAGGGGCACATCCTCTTCTCCGGTATCGAGGTCGATGCCGGGACCGGCGACGTGCTGCTGCGGGTGCTGGTGGATAACCCTGAGCGGCGGCTGTTGCCCGGCCTCTATGTGCAGGCGCGCATTCCCCGGGCCCGCTATGCCAATGCCCTGACCGTGCCCCAGCAGGCGGTAGTTCGCACATCGGGTCAGACCAGCGTGTGGGTGGTGGATGGCCAGGGGCAGGCACAGCTGGTTCCGGTCAACACCGCTGAACTGGTGAATAGCCAGTACCGCATCGCGTCCGGGCTCAGTGCCGGGCAACAGGTGGTGATCGAAGGGATCGACCGTCTGACCCCGGGGGTTCAGGTCATTGCCTCCCCCTGGCAACCACCCGCCGTCAGCCAACCGGCTGACGGTGGCATTCGCTGAATCGGAGAGTTATCCATGCCGCAGTTTTTCATTCATCGCCCGGTGTTTGCCTGGGTGATCGCCCTCTTCATCGTGCTGGCAGGGGTCATCGCCATCCCCAAGCTCCCCATCTCCCGCTATCCCTCAGTGGCGCCGGTGTCGGTGACCCTCTATGCCACCTATCCGGGCGCCACGCCGCAGACCCTGAACGATGCGGTGGTGAGCCTTATCGAGCGCGAGCTGTCGGGGGTCAAGAACCTGCTCTACTTCGAGTCATCGGTAGATGCCTCCGGCAGCGCGCAGATCACCGCCACCTTCAAGCCGGGCACCGATCCGGAGCTGGCCCAGATGGACGTGCAAAACCGCATCAAGGCGGTCGAGCCTCGCTTGCCACAGGCGGTGCGGCAAACCGGCCTGCAGGTGGAGTCCGCCTCGTCCGGCTTTCTGATGATGGTCGGCATGACTTCACCGGATGGCCGCTTCGATGAGGTCGCGCTGAACGACTACATGGCGCGCAATATCGTGCAGGAGCTGCGCCGCATCGACGGCGTGGGGCGAGTGCAGCTGTTCGGCGCCGAGCAGGCCATGCGCATCTGGGTAGATCCGGGCAAGCTCGCCGCCTACGGGTTGACCATCAGCGAGGTGGCGCAGGCCATCGAGCAGCAGAACGTGCAGATTGCACCGGGGCGCCTCGGCGACGAACCCGCCCTGCCTGGCCAGCGACTGACGGTTCCCCTCACGGTACAGGGGCAGCTGACCACTCCCGAGGCGTTCGCCGCCATCGTGCTGCGGGCCGGTAGTGATGGCGCCAAGCTGGTGCTGGGTGACGTGGCCCGGGTCGAGCTGGGGGCGCAATCCTACGCCTTTTCCAACCGCGAGAACGGGGTGGCTGCCACCAGCGCCGCCATCCAGCTCTCCCCCGGCGCCAACGCCGTGCGCACCGCCGATGCGGTACGCACTCGCCTTGCACAGCTCTCGCCAACCCTACCGGCGGGCATGGCCTATTCGATCCCCTTTGACTCGGCCCCCTTCGTCAAGGTCTCCATCGACAAGGTGATCCACACCCTGCTGGAAGCCATGGTGCTGGTGTTCCTGGTGATGTTTCTCTTCCTGCAGAACCTGCGCTACACCCTGATCCCGGCCATCGTCGCCCCCATCGCCCTGCTTGGCACCTTCGCGGTGATGCTGCTGGCCGGCTTTTCCATCAACTCCCTGACCATGTTCGGCATGGTGCTGGCCATCGGCATCATAGTCGACGACGCCATCGTGGTGGTGGAGAACGTCGAGCGCCTGATGGCCACCCAGGGGCTATCGCCCAGGGAGGCGACATCGCGGGCCATGAAGGAGATCACCGGGGCGGTGATCGGCATCACTCTGGTGCTCACGGCGGTGTTCATCCCCATGGCGTTCGGCAGCGGCTCGGTGGGGGTCATCTACCAGCAGTTCACCCTGTCGATGGCGGTCTCGATCCTCATTTCGGCCTTCCTCGCCCTGACCCTGACGCCGGCGCTCTGCGCCACATTGCTGCGTCCGGTCAGCCCGAGTCATCATGAGAAGCGCGGCTTCTTCGGTGCCTTCAACCGGGGGGTCGAGCGACTCACGGCAGGCTACGGCGTCCGGGTCACCCGGCTGGTCGGGCGCAGCGGACGCATGATGGTCACCTTCGCCGCCCTCTGCGCCGTGCTGGCCATTGCGGCCACCCAGCTGCCCTCCTCCTTTCTGCCGGACGAGGATCAGGGCTACTTCATGACTTCCATCCAGCTGCCGACCGGCGCCACCAGCGAGCGTACTCTTGAGGTGGTCAAGGCCTTCGAGGCTCACGTCGCCTCTCGCGAGGCGCTGGACACCAACCTGGTGGTGCAGGGCTTCAGCTTCTCCGGCGCAGGCCCCAATGCCGCCATGGCCTTCACCATGCTCAAAGATTGGGATCAGCGTCATGGCACCACGGCAGCCGAAGAGGCAGATCTGGCACAAGCAGCCATGGCAAATATTCCTGAAGGCACGGTAATGAGCTTGCTGCCGCCCGCCATCGATGAGCTGGGTACCGCCTCCGGCTTCACCCTGTTCCTGCAAGACAGGGCCAACCGGGGGGATGCCGCGCTGCAGGCCGCCCAGGCGCAACTGCTGGCACTGGCGGCCCAAAGCGAGGTGGTGAGCGATGTCTATCCCGACAGCCTGCCCCCCGGCGAGAGCATTCACCTCGAGATCAACCGGCAGAAGGCCGAGGCCATGGGACTCTCGTTCACCAGCGTGAGCGGCACCCTGTCGGCGGCGATTGGGTCGCTCTACATCAACGATTTCCCCAACGGCGGGCACATGCAGCAGGTCATCCTGCAGGCCGACGCCAAGGCGCGCATGCAGCTCGATGACGTACTCGGCCTGCGGGTGCGCAATGCCAGCGGCGGCATGGTGCCCCTGCGGGAGGTGGTGACGCCGACCTGGCGCCAGTCGCCGCAACAGATGATGCGCTTCGATGGCTTCCCTGCCGTGCGTATTGCCGGAGGGGCAGCGCCCGGCATCTCCAGCGGAGCGGCGATGGCGGAGATGGAGCGTCTGGTGGCGCAATTGCCGCCAGGCTTCGCATTGGCCTGGACGGGACAGTCGTTGCAA
>NZ_CAWNZT010000100.1:0-22367 GCF_963878965.1 Aeromonas sp. HMWF015
GCCATGGCCGCCTTGAGACAGGCGGAGCCTTCCGCCTCCACCCCGATCACCTTCACATCCGGCAGCAGCTGCTTGATATAGACCGCCACCCCGGCGGCCAACCCGCCGCCCCCCACCGGCACGAACACGTGGGTGAGGTGGGTATCCTGCTCCAGCAGCTCCTTGCCGATGGTGCCCTGCCCGGCGATCACCTCGACGTCGTCAAACGGCGGGATCAGGGTGTAGCCCTCAAGCGTGGCGAGGCGGCGACTCTCGCCATAGGCCTCGTCGAAGCTATTGCCAAACAGCATGACGTTGCCGCCCTGACGGCGTACCGCATCGATCTTGATATCCGGCGTGGTCTTGGGCATCACGATGATCGCCTTGATGCCGAGCTTGGCGGCCGACAGGGCGACCCCCTGGGCGTGGTTGCCAGCAGAGGCGGCGATAACGCCGCGCGCCTTCTGCTCCTCGGTCAGGGTGGCGATCTTGTGGTAGGCACCGCGCAGCTTGAAGGAGTGGACCGGTTGCAGATCCTCCCGCTTCAGGCTGACGTGGTTACCGAGCCGCTCGGAAAGTTTCTTCAGGGTTTGCAGGGGGGTCACCCGCGCCGCCTCATAGACGGGGGAGAGCAACACCTTGCGTAGATAATCCGCCGCAGAGACCATGATTTATTCCCCCAGCATCGAGCGATCGCGAACCGCGCCTTTATCGGCGCTGGTGGCGAACATGGCGTAGGCACGCAGAGCAAAGGAGACCTGACGCTGACGATCGAGCGGCTTCCAGCCACGGGCTTCCACGGCGACGCGGCGGGTAGCCAGCACGCTGTCGGCCACCTCCAGCACCATGCTGCGGGCCGGGATATTGATGCTGATGATGTCGCCATCCTCCACCAGACCTATGGTGCCGCCGGAGGCTGCTTCCGGCGAAACGTGGCCGATAGAGAGGCCCGAGGTGCCGCCGGAGAAGCGGCCATCGGTGATCAGGGCGCACGCCTTGCCGAGGCCCATGGATTTCAGATAGGTAGTGGGGTAGAGCATCTCCTGCATGCCGGGGCCCCCTTTCGGCCCCTCGTAGCGGATCACCACCACCTCGCCCGCTTTCACTGTGCCGTCGAGGATACCGTTCACCGCGCTCTCCTGGCTCTCGAACACCCGGGCCGGACCACGGAAGGTAAGGTTCTCCTCATCCACCCCGGCGGTCTTGACGATGGCACCGTTGACCGCGAGGTTACCTGAGAGCACCGCCAGACCGCCCTCCTGGCTGTAGGCGTTATCCAGCGAGCGGATGCACCCTTCGGCTCTGTCCAGATCCAGCTCCGGCCAGCGGCAATCCTGACTGAACGCCTTGGTGGTGCGGATACCGGCAGGGCCGGCGCGGTAGAAGTCCACCACCTCCTGACTCGGCTGGCGGCTGACGTCATATTCATCGAGCTGTTCGACGAGGGAGCAACCCAGCACGGTACGGGTATCGCCATGCACCAGACCCGCTTTCTCCAGCTGGCCCAGAATGGCGACCACGCCACCGGCGCGGTGCACATCTTCCATATGGTATTTCTGGGTGGAGGGTGCCACCTTGCAGAGCTGCGGCACCTTGCGGGACATGCGGTCGATATCGGCCATGGTGAAGTCGACACCTGCCTCCTGCGCCGCCGCCAGCAGGTGCAGCACGGTATTGGTGGAGCCGCCCATGGCGATATCGAGCGCCATAGCATTCTCGAACGCCGCCTTGGTGGCGATGTTGCGCGGCAGGGCGCTCTCGTCATCCTGCTCATACCAGCGCTTGGCCAGGGTCACGATGCGCTGGCCCGCCAGCTTGAACAGCTGCTCGCGATCGCTATGGGTCGCCAGCATGGAGCCGTTACCCGGCTGGGAGAGGCCCAGCGCCTCGGTCAGGCAGTTCATGGAGTTGGCGGTAAACATGCCGGAGCAGGAGCCACAGGTGGGGCAGGCGCTGCGCTCCACCTGTTCGCTCTGGGCGTCGGAGACCTTGGGGTCGGCCCCCTGGATCATGGCATCCACCAGATCCAGCTTGATGATCTGATCGGAGAGCTTGGTCTTGCCCGCTTCCATCGGGCCACCGGAGACAAAAATGACCGGGATATTGATGCGCAGGGCCGCCATCAGCATCCCCGGGGTGATCTTGTCGCAGTTGGAGATGCAGACCATGGCGTCGGCGCAGTGGGCGTTGACCATGTACTCCACCGAGTCGGCAATCAGTTCGCGCGACGGCAGCGAGTAAAGCATGCCGCCGTGGCCCATGGCGATGCCGTCATCCACGGCGATGGTGTTGAACTCCTTGGCGACGCCGCCAGCGGCTTCAATCTCGCGCGCCACCAGCTGGCCCAGATCCTTGAGGTGGACATGGCCCGGTACGAACTGGGTGAAGGAGTTGACCACGGCGATGATGGGCTTGCCGAAATCCTGATCGGTCATTCCGGTGGCGCGCCACAGGGCGCGGGCCCCGGCCATGTTACGTCCGTGGGTGGTGGTGGCGGATCTCAACTTCGGCATTGTCTCTACTCCCTGAATGCCCAGCGGGCTCATTATCTTTGGAAATGAAAAAGTGACTCTCGGATCGGGAATCGATCCTGGTGAGGGCACAGCGCAGTGCCCTGACCGGAAGCAACTCGGGGAGGCATGACGCCTCCCCTCTCTCATCAGTCGTTGACGGGGGTCAGCCAGCCCCACTTGTCTTCGGTCTGGCCATTGAACAGGCCGAAGAAGGCGTTTTGCAGCTGCTCGGTTACCGGGCCGCGGCAGCCAGCACCCACCTTCATCCGATCGACGGAACGCACCGGGGTCACCTCGGCGGCGGTGCCGGTCATGAAGATCTCGTCCGCCACATAGAGCGCCTCACGGGGCAGCGCCTGCTCGCGCACCTCATAACCCAGATCGCGGGCCAGCGTCATGATGGTGTCACGGGTGATGCCGGGCAAGATGGCGGCGGTAGCGGGCGGGGTGAACAGCACGCCGTTCTTCACCAGGAACAGGTTCTCCCCCGCCCCTTCGCTCAGGTAGCCGTTCACGTCCAGCGCCAACCCCTCGGCGAAGCCGTTGCGCTTGGCCTCGCGGCTGATCAGCTGGGAGGACAAATAGTTGCCCCCCGCCTTGGCGCCGGTGGGGATGGTGTTGGGAGCGAGCCGATTCCAGGAGGTGACGCAGACATCCACCCCGTTTTTCAGTCCCTCTTCCCCCAGATAGGCGCCCCATGGCAGAGCCGCGACCATCAGATCGGCCTTGGCATCCAGCGGCGGATGCAGCCCCAGCCCCACGTTGCCGACAAAGGCCAGCGGGCGCAGGTAGCCGCTCTTCAGGCCGTTCTCGCGCACCACGGTGCGGCAGGCTTCATTCACGTCGGACTCGCTGTAGGGGACGTCCATCCAGTAGATCTTCGCGGAGTCGAACAAGCGGCGGGTATGCTCCTGCAGGCGGAAGATACAGGTGCCCTTGGGAGTATCGTAGGCGCGCACACCCTCGAACACCGAGGAGCCGTAGTGCAGGGCGTGGCTCATGACATGCACCTGGGCATCTTGCCAGGGCACCAGTTTGCCGTTGAACCAGATGTATTGCGGGTGAGTGGCGGATTGGGAAGGCTGTGACATTGGCTTTGCTCCTTAAGCTCTGATCCGGGGTTGCTGTTCCAGTGCATCGACCCGGGAGACGTCCACCAGCTTCACCAGCTGGCTCCACAACTGCTGGATGGGACGCACCGACTCGACAGTAACCGTGATCCGCAGCTGTTGGCAATCCTGCTCCGCTCTCGTCTCCATAGTGAGGGCGCAGAGATTGAAGCCGCGGTGACGCACCACCCGCAGCACCCGCTCCATCACTTCGGGTCTGGGCTGGGCGTGGATATGCAGGGTGTGCTGTGCAAATGCGGGCTGGGCAAGAGTGTGCGGGTTCATGGGCGTTGCTCCATCATCTGGTGGTTGGCGACTCCCGGCGGAACCAGGGGCCAGACGTTTTCTTCCTCTGAAATAGCCACATGCAGCAGATAGGCGCTCTCGCTCTTCAGCAGGCGGTCGAGGGCACTGGCTATCTGCTTCTTGCATGTGATGGTCTCGCCCGGAATGCCGAAGGCGGCAGCCAGGGCGACGAAATCGGGATTGTCGGAGAGGATGGTCTCGCTGTAGCGACCATCGAAGAACAGCTCCTGCCACTGGCGCACCATGCCGAGGCGCTGGTTATCCAGCAGCACCATCTTCACCTTGAGCTGGGCGCGGCGGATGGTGCCGAGCTCCTGCACGTTCATCATGAAAGAGCCGTCACCGCTCACCAGCACCACTTCATCCTGCGGGCGCGACATCTTGGCGCCGATGGCGGCCGGCAGACCGAACCCCATGGTGCCGAGACCGGCACTGGAGAGGTGGTTGCGCGGGCTGGTGAAGCGCATGTGCTGGGCCACCCACATCTGGTGCTGACCCACGTCGCAGGCCACCACGCTGCTCTCCGGCAACTTGGCGGAGAGCTGTTTGAGCAGGGCCGGGGCGTAGATGGCCTGCCCCGGGTGGTCGTAGCGAAACGCATATTCGCGAGCCATGGCGGCGCAGTGCTCACGCCATGGGTCAATGGAAAGGGACATGGCAAGGACGGGCAACACCCGTTTGAGATCCGTGGTGATACCCACCTCGGCGGCGCGGCGCTTGCCGAACTCGGCAGCATCCACATCGAGATGGATCACCTTGGCCTCGGGGGCAAACTCCTCCAGCTTGCCGGTCACCCGATCATCGAAACGGGCACCCACCACCAGCAGCAGATCGCACTGCTGCACCGCATAGTTGGCAGCCTTGGTACCGTGCATGCCGAGCATGCCCAGATAAACAGGGCTATCGGGGTCGAGCGCGCCGATCCCCTTAAGGGTGGTGACCGCTGGCATGCCAGTCGCGGCAGCAAATTCGCGCAGCTGCTGCTCGGCATTGGCCATGCCCACTCCGCCACCGACGTAGAGCACCGGACGCTTGGCGGCAGCCAGCAGGGTGCGGGCGGCGGTCAGCTCCGAGGGGTGGAGCGCCTCCGGCTCCTCCACCGCAAACAGCGGGCTCTGGGGCGGCACGGCAGCCAGTTGCACATCCTTGGGGAGATCGATCAGCACAGGTCCGGGGCGACCTTCAGTGGCGATGGCGAAAGCCTCTGCCAGCACCCGCCCCAGATCGGCGGCATCGGTCACCATAAAGGAGTGTTTGGTGCAGGAGAGGGACATGCCGAGCACGTCGACCTCCTGAAACGCATCGGTACCGATGGCGGCACAGGGCACCTGACCGCTGATGGCCACCAGCGGCACGGAATCGAGCAGCGCCTCCGCCAGACCGGTCACCAAATTGGTAGCGCCGGGGCCGGAGGTGGCGATACAGACCCCCACCTGCCCGGAGGCGCGGGCATAACCGACCGCGGCCATGGCGGCGCCCTGCTCGTGGCGACAGAGCTGATGGGCCAGACCCCCGTCATACAGGGCATCGTAGACCGGCATGATGGCCCCGCCCGGGTAACCAAACACCTGGGTCACACCCTGTTTCTTGAGAGCCTGTACCAAAAACTGCGCGCCGTTCATGTGGAGAATCCTGTCCTTTGGTCGAAAAAAAACCCCCGAGCTGTGAGGCTCGGGGGTCGCTTGTTTCGTTCTGTCCGGTGGTGGGTCTATCCCTTGTTCCGTGCAGCTAAACGAGCCCCGAGCGGTGAGATAATAATCACCACTAGGACCACAATAATGCTGACGAAACGGGAGGCCATGTTCATAGTTACAACCGGAAATCCTGTGAAATTGGGGCGGTTTGCACCGCGAATGGCTATTAGAACTAGCACGGTGATTTTTATTGGGCAAGGCTTTTTTCTGTGACAACCCACTGATTTTGGCTATTCCCCAGCCGGAACTCTGGAATAAAAAACCAACAAGAAGCAGTTAGTCAGAACATATATCAACTCAAGGACGGGATTTATGTCATTAGCTGTGGTTTATAGCCGTGCCAGCCTCGGGATCGCGGCCCCGCAAGTTACAGTGGAAGTTCACCTCTCCAACGGCCTGCCCGCCTTCAACATGGTCGGCCTGCCGGAAACGTCGGTGAAGGAGTCGCGGGATCGGGTGCGCAGCGCCCTGCTCAACGGCAATTTCGAGTTCCCGAGCAAACACATCACCGTCAATCTGGCCCCCGCCGATCTGCCCAAGGAGGGGGGCCGTTTCGATCTGGCCATCGCCATCGGCATTCTCGCTGCTTCCAAACAGATACCGGCAAAATACCTGCTTGATCACGAATTTTTAGGCGAGTTGGCCCTAACCGGCGAAATTCGCCCCGTGCTCGGAGTGCTGCCCGCCGTGCTCGCCTGCCGCGATGCGGGACGCACCCTGCTGGTACCGCGGGAGAACGGCCCCGAAGCTTCCCTCATTCAGGATGCCGAGGTGCGCACCGCCCACCAGTTGCTGGCCGTCACTGCCTGGCTGGCAGGCCAGTACGAACTGCCGCTGCCGGATCCCCAAAGCGCGGAGAGCCTGCCCGATGTGCCGGACCTGCAGGATGTGATCGGCCAGTCACAGGCCAAGCGGGCACTGGAAATCGCCGCCGCCGGCAGCCACAACCTGCTGTTCATCGGCCCACCCGGCACTGGCAAGAGCATGCTGGCCAGCCGCCTGCCCGGCATTCTGCCGCCGCTCAGCGAGCAGGAGGCACAGCAGACCGCCGCCATCCACTCCATCGGTGGCCTCACCCCGCGCGCCGGTCACTGGCACCACAGACCCTATCGCACGCCGCACCACAGTGCCTCGGCGGTGGCGCTGGTGGGAGGTGGCAGCCATCCGCGGCCCGGCGAAATTTCGCTAGCCCACAACGGGGTGCTATTTCTGGACGAGCTGCCCGAATTCGAGCGCAAGGTGCTCGACTCCCTGCGCGAGCCGCTGGAAACCGGCCACATCACCATCAGCCGGGCCGCCCGTCAGGTCGATTTCCCCGCCCGCTTCCAGCTGGTGGGTGCCATGAATCCCAGCCCCTGTGGCCACTATGGCGACGGCCAGACCCGCTCCAGCCCGGATCAGATCCTGCGCTACCTCGGCAAGCTCTCCGGCCCCTTTCTCGACCGCTTCGACCTGACTGTGGAGGTGCCGCTATTGCCCAAGGGGAGCCTGACCGGCAAAGCGGAACGAGGGGAGTCGAGCCAGCAGATCCGCGATCGGGTGCTGGCGGCGCGGGAGCGCATGCTGAGCCGCAATGGCAAGCTCAACAATCTGCTGGATAGCCGTGAAATCGAAGAGATTTGCCGATTATCAGCGCAAGATGCCGAATTTCTGGAGAATGCCATCCAGAAGCTGGGGCTCAGTATCCGGGCCTGGCATCGCATCCTGCGGGTGTCACGCACCATCGCCGATCTGGCCGGGCAACCCGCCATCGGCAAGGAGCATCTTATCGAGGCGCTCGGTTATCGCGCCATGGACCGGCTGCTGTCGCGATTGCGCAGCAGCTGACAGAAGGGAAAGGGTGAGTCCGACTCCGTAACGGCTCTGAATGGTCTCACGGGCAATCGGCTGATATTATGGCCACAGATCTGACCACTTGATGGCCCTTTATCGACAGCAAGACGGACCCGACTCATGCCCAACAAGCTGACAGAGCGACTGCGCGGCAGCCTCTCCACCCTGCTCTATTTTTTCAACACCCTCTTCTGGTTTGTCCCCATCTTCTCGCTGGGTCTGCTCAAGCTCCTGCTCCCCCTCAAGGGGTGGCGCACCCTCTGCAACTGGCTGCTGGATGGCTGTGCCAGCTGCTGGATCGGTTTCAACAATTTGATCCAGAAAACCATCATCAGAACCCCTTTCGAGGTGGTCGGAGTGGACAAAGGGCGCCGGAATGAGTGGTATATGGTGATTGCCAACCATCAATCCTGGGTCGACATACTGGTATTGCAGCGGGTTTTTAACCAAAAAATCCCCTTCCTGAAGTTTTTCCTCAAGAAAGAGCTGATTTGGGTACCTTTTCTCGGTCTGGCATGGTGGGCGCTCGACTTCCCCTTCATGCGGCGATATTCCAGAAAGTTTCTGGAAAAACATCCCCATCTGAAGGGAAAAGACATAGAGACAACCCGTAAAGCCTGTGCCCGGTTCCGCCACATTCCGGTGAGTGTGATGAACTTCGTCGAGGGCACTCGCTTCACACCGACCAAGCACCAGAAGCAAGGCTCGCCCTACCGTCACCTGCTCCATCCGCGAGCAGGCGGCATCGCCTTTACTCTGGCCGCCATGGGTGACCAGTTGCAGCAACTGGTAGATGTCACCATCGCCTACCCGGACGGCATTCCCAGCTACTGGGATTTCATGTGTGGCCGGGTCGGGCAAATCAAGGTTCAGATCCGCTATTTGCCGATCGACCGCAAACTGGTGGGGGATTACTTCAATGACCCCGAGTTCCAACAAGAGTTTCAGCAGTGGCTGAACGGGATCTGGCACGAGAAGGACCAGACCCTGAACCAGCTGCTGGCAACCAAGGCGCAGTAAACACTCATGTTATCCATGCTTCCTGGCCCGCTGGTGCTGATCATCAGTGCCGGCCTGACCATTCTCTTTACCGCCTTGTGCGCCAGCCTGATCCTGCTGGTTTCGCTGGCCAAACTGCTGCTGCCGATTCCGGCGTTTGGCCGCGCCTGCAGCCGCATCAACAACCGCTTCATGCGCCTGTGGCTGGCCTGCAATGCGCTGGTGATCCGTCTCACGATGCGCATCGACTGGCAGATCGAAGATAAGACCCGACTGCGCAAGGATGGCTGGTACCTCGTCATCAGCAACCACATGAGCTGGACCGACATAGTCGTGCTGGGTCACCTGTTTCGTGATCGGCTACCGGTGCCCAAGTTCTTCATGAAGCACGAGCTCATCTACATCCCTCTGCTGGGGCTCGCCTGCTGGGGGCTCGACATGCCCTTTATGCGCCGCTATTCACGGGAGTTTTTGCTGAGGAACCCGCACCTGCGCGGCAAGGATATCGAGACAACCCGTAACGCCTGCGAGAAGTTTCGCCACATCCCCACCACCGTTATCAACTTCGTGGAAGGGACCCGCTTTACCGAGCAGAAACGGGATACTTCCCGCTCTCGCTACCGACATCTGATGCCGCCCAAGGCGGCGGGGCTGGCCTTTACGCTGGCGGCAATGGGGGAGCAGTTCGACAGCCTGATTAACGTCACCATCCGCTATCCGGACAACGCCGAGACCCCGTTCAAGGACTTCCTGATGGGACGGGTAAAACGCATTCAGGTGCGGATCGAGGAGCTGCCGGTGGATGAGGCGCTGGTCGGCGACTACTTCAACGACAAGCAGTTCAAGCGCGGTTTTCAGGAGTGGCTAAACCAGCGCTGGCAAGAGAAGGACGAGGTGCTGGAGGGATGGCAGAGCGGTCAGGCACCGCTGCCGGTTGCTGCCAAATCCGGGGATGAATCCACAGAGAGTGCCAAAGCCAACTCGGCCAACTGATCTTCGGAAAAGACCGCAATACCGTGGCGGCGCAGCAGGGCAGAGGTCTTGCCCTCGCCCGCCACAGAAACACCTTCGAAGCGGCCGTTATAGATACGGCCGCTACCACATGAGGGGCTCCCCTCTTTCAGCAGCGCGAAGCGAATACCCTGCGCCTGACAGAGCGCGAGGGCCAGCTCGGCGCCGCGGTCAAACTCGGCGGTCACATCCAGCCCGCTCGCCGTCACTACCCGCTCGCCCTGTCGCTCGGCAGGGGGGCGCGGGGTCGGCAAGCCGCCCGCCACTTCGGGGCAGAAGGCCAGTGCCCGCCCTTCGGCACCCAGCTCGCGCAGCCAATCGCTGACAATCCCCTTGCTCTGGCCATCGTAACGCACTGGCTGGCCCAACAGACAGGCGCTTACCAGCACACAAACGGGATCCACACTCACGCTTCCGCTCCGTGCATCACCTGATCGAACATTACGCAGCAGGGGGTTTCCAACCGGTAGAGAATGGCGGGGCGCTGTTTGCCGGTACGCTTGCGGCCGGTATCCACCAGAATGTCGGCGCGATGGATTCGCTTGCGAAACGCCGCCGTATTCATGGGGGTTTGCAGGATGATTTCGAAGGCGCGCTGCACCTCGGAGAGGGTGAACTCGGGCCCCAGCAGATGCAATGGCAGGGTGCTGTAGCGACTCTTGATCCGTAGCCGCTCCAGCCCCTTGGCGATGAGCTGGACATGATCAAAGGCGAGGCTCAGCCCCGGCAGATTGGAGAGCGGATGCCAGCAGCCGTGGGTCACTTCCACTTCCGGATCGACCAGGCAGAGATAGACCAGAGTGGTGGACCAGCCGCGGGGATCCCGCTCCAGATTGCCGAGGGTACAGACCTGCTCGCTGTAGCAGTGGCCGAGCCCCCACTCCGCAAGCAGGCGGCGCTGGGCGGCGTCCAGATCCCGATCCAGTGCCTCGTCGATACGCAAACCGGGTAGCTGCCAACTGTGGGCAAAGGGGGGGCGATCACGGGTCTCGAGCAGCAGCTCGAGCCGCTCGTCATGCAACCGCAGCACCACCATATCCAGACTCATTCTCAGCATGCCGATCGCCCTGCTCGCCTTCCATTAATGTTTGGTAGATAATATCACACGAATAGTATGTGCAGGAGCCAATCATGGGAACCGTCGCCAGCCTGGATATTGATGCGCAGAAGGGCTTTACCCCCCTCTGCCCGAACGAACTGCCCGTCGCGGGCGGTGATGATATTGTGGCTGCGCTCAACGCTCAGGCCACCCTCGCCACGCTGCGGATCGGCAGCAAGGACGCTCACCCCGCCAATGCCGACTGGGCCGTCTCTGACCCTGCCGGTATGCTGCTGCCGCTGGATCTGCCCAACGCCGACCTCACCTGGCCGGTGCACTGCGTGCCGGGCAGCAAGGGCTTCGAACTGCTCGACGGCCTGCCCGCCCCCATCGACTATGACTTCTTCGTCTGGAAGGGGGTCGAGCCGGATCTGCACCCTTACGGCGCCTGTTATCACGATCTGGCCGAACGGCGCAGCACCGGACTCATCGAATTCCTGCAAGCCCGCAAGGTCGACACCGTACTGGTCGGCGGCCTCGCCACCGACTACTGTGTCAAAACCAGCGTGCTGCAACTGCGCCGCGCCAGCTTCCGGGTGATCGTCCATCTCGATGCCTGCCGTGGCATCGCGCCCAAGACGGTTGCCAGCGCCCACACCCAGATGATCGAAGCTGGCGCCGAACTGGCCCAGACCCTGATCGATGTACAACGCCTGCTGGACGCCTGATATGCCCCCAATCCTCACCAGCCTGTCCGATAGCGGCGCCTGCAATCTACATATGCGACAGGGGAGCGCCATCGCGCTCGCCAGCCTGCAGGGAGCCTGATATGCCACCGATTCTTACCAGCCTGCTCGACACCGATGCCTGCACGTTACATATGCGGCAGGGGAGCACCATCGTGCTCACCAGTCTGCGAGGAGCCTGATATGCCCCCAATCCTCACCAGCCTGCTCGACACCGACGCCTACAAGCTGCATATGCAGCAGGCGGTGTTCCATCGCTATCCGGATGCCGAGGTGGTGGCCGAGTTTCACAGCCGCAATGAAGAGGATCTGCTGCCCATGATGGGGCAGATCGAGGAGCAACTGCGCCTCGCTGGCTCCCTGCGACTGACCAAGCCAGAGCTCGATTTTCTGGCCGAACGCCCCTTCTTCACCCCTGACTACCTCGACCACCTGCGCCGCAAGCCGCTCGATGCCTCCCTGCTCAAGGTGTTCGAGCAGGATGGCCGCATCAATGTGCGGGTCGAGGGGCCCTGGCAGGATGTGATCCTGTGGGAGATCCCGGTGCTCGCCATCATCAGCGAGATGCGCAACCGCTTCCGCTATCCCCAGTTCGGCGTCCGCCACGCGCTGGAGCGGCTCGATCAGAAGATCGACAAGCTGGAACGGGAGCTGAGCAGCGACGAGATGAGCGAGTTCAACCTCATCGACTTCGGCACCCGCCGCCGCTTCTCTCACGCGGTACAGGATGCGGTAGTGGGTCGCCTCAAGGAGCGGCTGCCGGCGTTTCGCGGCACCAGCAACTATATGCTGGCCCAGAAGTACAAGCTGCCCGCGGTCGGCACCCAGGCCCATGAGTGGTTCCAGGCGCACCAGCAGCTCGGCTTCCCGCTGGAGCACAGTCAGCGTGCCGCCCTCACCAGTTGGCTGGACGAGTTCACCGACCATCTCGGTATCGCCCTGACCGACTGCATCACCATGGATGCCTTCCTGCGGGACTTCGACTTCGAGCTGGCCAGCAGCTATCAGGGCTTGCGTCACGACTCCGGCGATCCCGTGGTGTGGGGCGAGAAGGCGATCAGCCACTATCAGCGCCTCGGCATCGACCCCACCGACAAGACCCTGGTCTTCTCCGACGGGCTCAACCTTGACAAGGCGGTGCAGCTGTTCCGCCACTTCCGTGGCCGCATCAATACCAGCTTCGGTATCGGCACCAAGCTCACCTGCGATCTACCCGGTGTCAGCCCGATGAACATCGTCTTCAAGCTGATCGAGTGCAATGGCGGCCCGGTTGCCAAGATCTCCGACAGCCCGGGCAAGACCCTCTGCCGGGATGCGGAGTTTATCCGCAACCTCAAGCAGGCGTTCCACGTCGGGGTCTGATCTTCGAGATCGCCAAAAAACAAAAAGCCCGCCGGTTCACACCGGCGGGCTTTTTATCGACTCAAGGGGTATCAGTCTTTCTTGGCCAGCAGGAACTGCACCAGCTTGTTGAACTGCTCTTGAGAGGTGATGGATTCAATCTTCACCATGTACTTACCGTTCACCAAGAAGGCCGGTACACCGCGAATGTTGTAGCTCTCGGTGTTGCGATCGAACTGGGAGACCATGCCGGAGACGGCGAAGCTGTCGACGGCACCGTCGAACTCTTCAGCCGGTACGCCGTTGTCCACGAAGATCTTCTTCACATCGTCACGGCTCATCGGCGGCTGACGCTGGGTGTGGATCTTGTTGAAGATGGCCGGAGTCAGCTTGGCTTCGGCGTTGAGCAGGCTGGCAACGGCATAGGCACGCTGCATCTCGGGGCCCATCTCGCGGCCGAGGAAAGCAACCGGGTTCTTCTTGAGGGGCACACCCTCTGGCAACCCGGCCTTCAACTGTTCAACGATCGGTTCGAAGGTAGCGCAGTGCGGGCAGTAGTAGGAGAAGAACTCCATCACTTCCGGCTGGGCACTGCCAGTCTGTTTGACCACATCGTAGTTGACGCCTTCCTTGAACTCGGGGGCGGCGTGAACCATGGGGATCATCAGCATGGCAGCAAGGAAAAATAGAACTTTTTTCATGATGTTTCCTGTTAAGGGATCACTGTGAGGCACGCCCGGCGAACCGAAGCAGTGCCAAGCCTATTGTTTCGCCATGCTGACGTCAATGGTCAGGGCCGGAGATCGAGTCCCCCTTGCCGCGCAAGATCCCTTCTATTTCACCAGTTTGGCATCAGACTCAACGGTGGCGCCTTGAGTACCTCCAGCTAATCGTGCCAAAGGTGGGGCTATCTGCTGGCCGCCGGATAAGTTACCACCCCGGCATCAGGGTCAACGGCGGCGCCTTCAGCGCCTCCAGCTGATCATGCAGGGTCGCTATCTGTTGACGCCAGTAGTGATCGGTATTGAACCAGGGGAAGTGACGGGGGAAGGCGGGATCTTCCCAGCGCCGTGCCAGCCACGCCATGTAGTGAACGATGCGCATCGCCCGCAGCGGCTCGATCAGCGCCAGCTCCCGCGAGTCAAACTCCATAAACTCCTCGTAGCCCGCCAGCAGGGTGTCGAGCTGGATCTGCTGCTCGTGGCGCTCGCCGCTCAGCATCATCCAGAGATCCTGAATCGCGGGGCCGGTGCGGCAATCATCGAGGTCGACAAACATGGGGCCATCGCGCCACAGGATGTTGCCCGGGTGGCAGTCGCCATGCAGGGAAATCTGCGCCACATCCAGGGTCATGGCGTCGCTGACATGCTTGATCAGCTCGTCCAGCACCCCGAAGAATTGCTTCGCCAGCCCGCTTGGCAGCCACTCGCCAGACGCCAACAGCTGACGCGGCTCGTGCAGCATGCTATCCACGTCGAGGCGAACCCGATGGTGAAACGGCTTGCTGGCACCGATCTGATGGATGCGGCCGAGGAAACGCCCCACCCACTCCAGCTGATCGAGGTTATCCACCTCGAACTGGCGGCCACCGACGCTCTGCCAGATGGCAAAGGGGTAGCCCTCATGCTCCAGCAGGGTCTCGCCCGCGAAGGCGAGCGGTGCGGCGACCGGGATCTCCGCCTCTGCAAGGCGGGTGGCAAACTCGTGCTCCTCGAGGATCTGGGCCCGGCTCCAGCGGCCGGGACGGTAGAACTTCACCACATAGCGGCGACGATCCTCATCCTGAAACTGGTAGACCCGGTTTTCGTAGCTGTTGAGCTCGATAAGGCCGGAGTCGAGCCGCAGGCCACTGAGATCGAGCGCATCCATGATGAGGTCGGGATTGAGGTCGGAATAGTTGAAACGCATGTCATCCACCATAAGAAAGGGGCGCCGTTGCGCCCCATTCTATCACTACTGACCGGCATTGCCGTGCTCGTTGGTGACCGGACTGGTGTCACGCCCGGCCCGCAGCCACACGCAGTTACAACCGGCTGATAAACTTGCTGCCCTGGCGCAGGTTGCCCTTGCTGTCATCGGGCGCCGCACCCTCCCGTTTCAGCACGAACTGGATATCCAGCGCCGGCCGTTTCAGGTTGTAAGGATCGACCGCCAGACTGACCGGCAGGGTGTAGATCTCGCCCGCCTTCAGGGTCACTTCACGGGGGCCGAACCACTGATACTCGGGCAAGCCCTCCACATCCAGCTGGTAGGTCTGGGACTGCAGGGTCTTGTTGAGGATCTTGAGGGTGTAGGTGTTCTCAATCAGCCCCTCGCTGTTTTCGCGGAACAGCTGGTTGCGATCCCGCAGGATATCGAGCCCCATCGGCATGATGGACATGGCGTTGTAGACAAATACCCCCAGCATCACTGCCATCACCAAGCCGTAACCTATCAGCTTGGGCCGCGCCACATGGGTGGAGTCGTTGGCCAGCTTGTGCTCGGTGGTGTAGCTGATGAGCCCTTTCGGGTAACCCATCCGCTCCATGGTCTGGTCGCAGGCATCGACGCAGGCGCCACAGTTGATGCACTCGTACTGCAGGCCATCGCGGATATCGATACCGGTCGGGCAGACCTGCACGCAGAGATCGCAGTCGATACAGTCACCCAACCCCATCGCCTTGGGATCCGCCTTGCGGGAGCGGGCGCCACGGGTCTCGCCACGCTTGGTGTCATAGCCGACGATGAAGGTGTCCTTGTCGAACATGGCGGACTGGAAGCGGGCATAGGGGCACATGTGGATACACATGATGGCACGCATCCAACCCGCGTTGCCGTAGGTGATGATGGTGAAGAAGATCACCCAGAACAGCACCCATCCGCTGGCCTGCAGGGTGACGAGGTCTGGCACCAGTTCAGTCACATCCTGGAAGTAGGCAACGAAGGTCAGGCCGGTCACCAGCGAGATCGCCAGCCAGGCCAGATGCTTGGCCCCCTTGCGAGCCAGCTTCTCGCCGCTCCAGGGCGCCTCGTCCAGCTTGCGCCGCTTGTTGGCGGGCCCTTCCAGCTTCTCTTCAAACCAGATGAACATGAAGGTCCAGACCGTCTGCGGGCAGAGATAGCCACACCAGACCCGACCGAGGAAGGTGGTAATAAAGAAGAGTCCGAAGGCTGCGATCATGAAGAGCCAGGCGAGCAGGGTCAGATCCTGCGGCCAGATGGTGGCGCCAAAGATATGGAACTGCTGGTGACCGAGGTCGAACAGCACCGCCTGTCGCCCGTCGTAACGCAGCCAGGGCAACAGCACGAACAGCGCCACAAAGAACCAGCCCATGGCTTTGCGCATCCGCTGCCAATACCCTTTCTGGGCCCGCACATAGATGCGGTTGCCCGGGTTGAATCTGTCGTCGCTGGCTTTGAACGTATTGGGGTTGAAGGTCCCGGTTACGCCCTTGTCGGTGACGTCCTTGATATCGATTTTATCGTGGTCGGCCATTGCAAGACATCGCTCCCTTATTTGTTATGGAGCGGATTATATCTTAAACAACATGCTAATTGTGTGGATTAGATGTATCTAATATTGGGGTTAGATCGCAATTTTCGGCAACAAAAAAGCGCATCACCCCGGGGTGATGCGCTTCCGCTAAAGATTCACTTGATTCCGCGAGCCTTGAGCAGTGCCTCTTTGAAATCGGGCACATGATCCTTGGCCAGACCGGGGATCATCGCCTGCTTGTCGGATTCCCGCATCTTGAGGTGATAGATCAGCATGTCGTCGGTCAGCTCGGACAGAGGCCCTTCAAATCCCGCTTCTTGGGCCAGTTTGGCAACAAACTGCACCAGGCTGAGATCCTGTTCCTTGATCCAGGCTGGCTGCAACAACTCCAGCAGCTCTTCGATACGATGACATTGCATAGACAACCTCTTTAATCTGTCACGTTAAATTCAGGCAACCTTACCCATCAAGGCTACTTCGATTCGATCCCGCCCATTATGCTTGGCCTGATAGAGTGCCGCATCCGCTTTTTGGATCAAATCGGCGATTTTCATGCTGTTGTCCGGTATCAGTGTCGCAACACCAAAACTACATGTGACCCGACCGGAGACCAGTGACTTCTGGTGCGGGATAGCCAGCTCTTTGAGCGCCTGCCGCACATTGTCCGCCACCTGCAACGCCCCCTGCATGCCGGTGCAGGGCAGCAGCAGGGCAAACTCTTCACCCCCGTAACGAGCCGCCAGATCGTCCTCGCGCCGCTCCACCTCGGCCAGCAGCCCCGCCACCTGTTGCAAACAGTCATCCCCCAGCTGATGGCCGTAGAGATCGTTGAACTGCTTGAAGTAATCCACATCCACCAGCACCAGCGACAACGGCGCCCGGGCGCGGTGAC
Organism: Aeromonas sp. HMWF015; assembly: GCF_963878965.1. NCBI lineage: Bacteria > Pseudomonadati > Pseudomonadota > Gammaproteobacteria > Aeromonadales > Aeromonadaceae > Aeromonas > Aeromonas sp. HMWF015. The sequence goes on from NZ_CAWNZT010000100.1 coordinate 16,938, forward strand.
AGCGCCGCCAGGCCCGCTCCAGAGAGTCGTCGAGATGGGCGCGGTTGGCGATGCCGGTCAGGCCGTCGAGGCGGGAGGTGAGACGCAAATGCTCAGAGACAGCCTTCAGCTCGGCCACCAGTTCGGCGTTGGAGAAACGGTGGTGGAGCGAGGCGATCTGATCCCGCCGCATCCGGCGCAACAGGGTCGGCAGAAAGACAAACAGATAGCCCGCCAGCATGCAGGAGACAATCCGCTCCTGCTCGTTGCCATTGCCCAGCTCGAACAGCATCGCCATGCCCAGCGGCAGGGCAGAACCATAGAGGGTACGGCGGCTGCCAAACAGCATGATGGCGCTGCCGGTAAGAATGAGGCTGGAGAGCATCATCATGGCGGCCCGGTAGGTATCGGGCAGCTTGTCCATGTAGAGTAGCACCCCGAGAGCCCAGATGATGGAGGTGATGGTGGCTCCGATAAAGAGCTCCCGCTCCAGCACCGGCAACGGCGTCTGGTGCAGGCGGGCTCGACGCCAGCGCAGGTGCCAGCCCCTCCCCAGCAACCACAGGAAAGTGCCTGCCAGCCAACCGAGCGCTTCGATGGCGGGTAGATAGTCGTGAAACAGCAGACTCCAGCCAAATGCCAGCACGCCCAAACAGGGGAGACTGAACGATGCATGGGTATAGAGCTGGGCCATGATGGCCTGCTTAACCTGGCGTGTCACACTCTGGGTCAACTGAGTACTCCTGTACAAGAGCCGAGCAGTCTACCATTACCCCCTGACCCGCAACAATAAAGCGCCGCTTATTAAGAAGTTAATCAATCAACAACGATTTCTTCTGCGCTGGCAGGTGAGCCCTTGCTCACCCCTTCTCCAATTCGTCGAGGATCGGGCACTCGGGATTTTCATCCCCGTGACAGCAGCAGACCAGCCCCTCCAGCGAACTGAGCATCGCCTGCAGCCCGGCGATGCGAGCACGCAGATCGACGATCTTCTCCTGCGCCAGCTTCTTCACCTGGGCGCTGGTTCTGTGTTCGTCACGGTAGAGCGCCAGCAGCTCCTGACACTCCTCCAGATTGAAGCCGGTCTCCCGCGCCCGTTTGACGAAACGCAGCTCGCGCAACGCCCCCTCGGTGTAACTGCGATAGCCGTTGTCACTGCGTACCGGGGCTGTGATGAGGCCAATGCTCTCGTAATAACGGATGGTCTTGGCAGTCAGCCCAGTGGCCTTGGCAACCTTGCTGATGTTCATTTATGCCTCCTTACTCATCTGGTTGGATGCTGGCCCGTGCACCGCTCTGGGCTGCCAGCGTGTCAGTAACAGGGAATTGCTTAAAACCGTGATGCTGCTCAGGGCCATGGCCGCCCCCGCCAGCTCGGGGCTGAGGTAGCCCAGCGCCGCCAGCGGAATGCCGATGATGTTGAACACGAAGGCCCAGAACAGATTCTGCTGGATGGTGCGCCAGGTGGCCGCCGAGATATCGATGGCATCGGCCACCAGCCGTGGATCAGATCGCATCAGGGTGATGGAGGCGGTCTCCATCGCCACATCGGAACCGGAGCCCATGGCGATGCCTACATCCGCCGCCGCCAGTGCCGGGGCGTCGTTCACTCCGTCCCCCACCATGGCCACCAGCCCGCGGGTTTGCGCCCGCAGCGCCTCGACCTTCTCTACCTTACCGGCTGGCAACACGGAGTCAAACGCCCCGTCCAACCCCAGTTTGGCGGCGATATAGGCCACCGGCGCCGGTGCATCGCCGCTCACCAACCAGCTGGCGATGCCGCGCTGGCGCAGGGTAGCGATGGCTTCCGGGCTCTCGGGGCGCAGGGTATCGGCCAGTGCCGCGATACCGGCAACCACGCCATCGATGGCGACCCAGACCCGGGTCGCGCCGTCAGCAGGTTGTTCATCCTGTTGCGGCTGATCAATGCCGAGCTGGGCCAGCAGGACTCCATTGCCGATGGCGACCCTGTGGCCCGCCACCTGACCGACAATACCGGCCCCGACCCGCACCTCCACCGCCTCCGGCTGGGGCAGCACCACTTCTTTGCCGACCGCCTCGCGCATCGCCAGCGCCAGCGGGTGCTCGCTCGCCTGTTGCAGGGAGGCGGCCAGACGCAGTTGCTCGGCAGTACCGCTCCAGCTGGCCAGTACCGGCCGACCCTGCGTCAGGGTGCCGGTCTTGTCGAAGATCAGCGCCTTGATGGCGTGGGCCTTCTGCAGGGTATCGACATCCTTGATCAGAATGCCGTGGCGAGCCGCCACTCCGGTGCCGGTGACAATGGCGGCCGGTGTCGCCAGCCCCAGTGCGCAGGGACAGGCGATCACCAGCACAGCTACCGCCGCCAGCAGCGCCTGACCGAAATCATTGCTGATGGCGTACCACACCAGCAGAGTAAACAGGGCGATGGCCATCACCACCGGCACAAACACGGCGGAGACCTTGTCCACCAGCTGTTGCAGCGGCGCCTTGCCCATCTGGGCGCTCTCCACCAATGCGATGATCTTGCTGAGGCTGGAATCTTCCCCCACGGTAGTGGCTTCGATCTCCAGCACGCCGGAGCGGTTGATGGCACCGCCCAGCACCTTGTCGCCCGCACCGCGCGGCACCGGCAGGCTCTCGCCGGTGAGGATCGACTCGTCCAGCTCGCTGGTGCCGCTCACGATTTTGCCATCCACCGGCACCCGCTCGCCTACCAGCACCCGCAGCCGATCGCCGCGCAGCACCTCGTCGATGGCGACGCTCTGCCAGCTCTCGCCACGCCAGACGGTGGCGGTTTCCGGCCGCAACGCCATCAGTTCGCGAATGGCGGACTGGGTGCTGCGTCTGGCCCGCGCCTCCAGCAACTTTCCGAGGGAAATCAGGGTAATGATGATGGCGCTCGCCTCGAAGTAGAGCTTGCCGCTGGCGGCCATCCCCAGGTTAAGCAGCAGATAGAGGCTGTAGAAGTAGGCGGCACTGGTGCCGGTTGCCACCAGCACATCCATGTTAGCCGCGCGGTTCTTGAGGGCGAGCCAGGCACCGCGATAGAAGCGGGCACCGATCCAGAACTGCACCGGGGTGGCGAGCAGCAGCTCCAGCCAGGCGGGTAGATGCCAGGGGAACAGTCCGGCCATGGCCAGCATCCCCACCAGCAGCGGCAACGTCAGCAAAGCCGAGACGATGACCCGGGTTTGAGCCTGACGGGCTGTGGCGGCCTCCTGCGCTTCCCGCTCCAGCAACTGCTGGCGGCGGCCGCTGGCCGAGCCTTGTGCCAGCTGGGCACCAAAGCCGAGCGCTTCGATCTGCTCGCGCAAAGCGGCGGGCGTCTGCATCCCGGGGACCAGCACGATGCGGGCCTGTTCGATGGAGAAATTGACCTCGGCCGAGATAACGCCGGGCAGCGCGGCCAGCATCTTGTTCAACCGAGCCGAACAACCGGCACAAGTCATGCCGGTAATTTGAAACAAAAAGGTCTCGCTGCCGTAGTCGTAACCCTGACTCTTGATGCTGTCGAGCACCGCAGGCAGGCGATCGGGGCTGGCCAGCTCGATGGCCGCCTGCTCCAGCGCGAAGTTGACGGTGGCCGATACCCCGTCGAGTTTGTTGAGGCTGGTCGCGATGCGGCCTGCGCAGTTGGCGCAGCTCATGCCGCTGAGCGGCAACTGCAGATGAATGGGTGATTGAAGATGAGTGGTCATGTTGTTCCTCCCCGGAACCCGTCGGCACCACAAAACGCCGACTGGCAAACCCTAACCTTTACTGTAAGGGCAAGCTCAAGCCACATGATCCACTTTTTGCAGATGAAAAAAAAACGGCGCCCGTTTGCTGCCAGAGAGCAAACGGGCGCCGCATTCAGCTATTGCGCGGTGTGAGCGGAGCTCAGATACCGTACTGGGCGCGGTAAGCCTTCATGGCAGCCAATTGCGCCGCCAGCTCCGGCTGCTCGGCCTGCTTCTCCTCCAGATACTGGATCAAGTCGCTCATCTGAATGATGGCGATGATGTGAGCGCCGTAGTCACGCTCCACCTCCTGAATGGCGGAGAGCTCGCCCTTGCCCTTCTCCTGACGGTCCAGCGCGATCAGCACGCCCGCCAGCGAGGCGCCGTTGGCCTGGATCAGATCCATGGATTCGCGGATAGCGGTGCCGGCGGTGATGACGTCATCCACCAGCATGATGCGCCCCTTGAGCGGGCTGCCCACCAGATTGCCACCCTCGCCGTGATCCTTGGCCTCCTTGCGGTTGAAGCACCAGGGCACGTCCACATCGTGCTGCTCCACCAGCTGCACCGCGGTAGCGGAGGCGATGGGGATCCCCTTGTAGGCCGGGCCAAACAGCACATCAAACTCGATACCGGCATCCATCAAGGCGGCGGCATAGAAGCGGCCGAGACGGGCCAGATCGCGGCCGCTGTTGAACAGACCTGCGTTGAAGAAGTAGGGGCTTTTACGACCGGATTTCAGGGTAAATTCACCGAATTTGAGAACCTGTTTCTCCAGGGCGAACTCGATAAATTGACGCTGGTAGGCTTTCATTCTGGCTCCTTGCTTGGCTTGTCGTTGTCTTGTGTGGGGGTATAAAAAAACGCGGTCAATGCCGCGTTTTTAAAATCAGGAGAGCGACTGCTTCTGCAGCGCAATGATGTCGGCAATGCCGCCCTTGGCGAGCGCCAGCATCTCCAGCAGCTCCTCATGGGTGAAGGGCTCGGCCTCCGCGGTGCCCTGCACCTCGATGATGCGACCATCTTCGGTCATCACCACGTTCATGTCGGTCTCGGCGGCGGAGTCTTCGATGTACTCCAGATCGCAGATGGCTTCACCCTGATACATGCCGACGGAGACGGCGGCGATCATCTGCTTGAGCGGGCTCTGCTTGATCATGCCCTTCTCGACCATCCAGTTCAGCGCATCCACCAGCGCCACGCAGGCACCGGTAATGGAAGCGGTGCGGGTGCCGCCATCGGCTTGCAGCACATCACAGTCAACTGTGATGGAGTGTTCGCCCAGCGCAGTCAGGTCTACCGCCGCGCGCAGGGAGCGGGCGATCAGACGGGAGATCTCCAGAGTGCGACCACTCTGCTTGCCGGAGGCTGCTTCACGGTTCATCCGGGAGTGGGTGGAGCGCGGCAGCATGCCGTATTCGGCAGTCACCCAGCCCTGGTTCTTCCCTTTCAGGAAGCGCGGCACGCTGGTGTCAACGCTGGCGGTGCAGAGCACGCGAGTGTTACCGAACTCCACCAGCACTGAGCCTTCTGCATGTTTGGTGAAATTGCGGGTAATGGTAACCGGGCGAAGTTGCGCGGCACTGCGATCGCTTGGACGTGACATGGAACGGACCTCTGGGCTGGCTCAAATTGGCGGGGGATTATAAGTGATCCCGCCCCAAATATCAGCCGCTAAAACCTCGGCATCGGCTGACGAGCAGGGCCGGGCTGAGTATACTGGCCGCACACTTCATCAAGCCCGGAACAA
>NZ_CAWNZT010000100.1:22377-39697 GCF_963878965.1 Aeromonas sp. HMWF015
AGCGTTTCCGCGCCAAGCTGCAGCGCGGCAAGGTGGAGTGCAACCTGCGTTTTGAAGCCGCTCAGGCCGCTGCCAGCCAACTCCATATCAATGAAGAGCTGGCCAAGCTCATCATCGACAGCGCCAACTGGGTAATGAAAGAAGCAGGCCAGGGCCAGCTCAACCCGGTCGACGTACTGCGTTGGCCGGGCGTCATGGCTGCCGCCGAACAGGACATGGACGCAGTCGCCACCGAACTGCTCGGCGGTTTTGACCAGACCATGGAAGATTTCCTCGCCTCCCGCGCCAGCGAAGGGGCCAACCTCAAGGCGCTGATCGAACAGCGTCTGGCCGGTATTCAGGTGGAAGTGAAGAAGGTGCGCGTCCACCTGCCACAGATCATCGAGTGGCAGCGCCAGAAGCTCACCGACCGTCTGGCCGAAGCCAAGGTGGAGCTGGATCCGGCCCGCATCGAGCAGGAGATCGTGCTGCTGGCCCAGAAGATCGACGTGGCCGAAGAGCTGGATCGTCTGGAGATGCACATCAGCGAAACCAACAAGATCATGAAAAAAGGTGGCGCCTGTGGCCGTCGTCTCGACTTTATGATGCAGGAGTTCAACCGCGAGTCGAACACGCTTGGCTCCAAGTCCATCAACGCCGAAGTGACCCAGTCCGCCGTCGAGCTGAAAGTCCTGATCGAGCAGATGCGCGAGCAGATCCAGAACATCGAATGATGGGTCGCTGACTATCCGGTTGTTGCCTGCAAAAGAGCCCTTGATTCCTCAAGGGCTCTTTTATTTTCAGGCCATCGCACCTGTCGCCCGCCGCCGGTGAGTCAACGGCTGGGGAGCCCCTAGCCTATCGGCATCACCAGCGCCGGTTGGTGAGGGTCGCTCAGCCGATCGGCCAGATAGTCCACCAGCAGCCGCACCTTGGGGGAGAGGTGGCGGTTGTGGGGATAGAGGGCCCAGATCCCCTCGGCCGGGGCCCGCAGTTCGGGCAGCAACTCGATCAGCTCCCCTCGGGCCAGATGGTCACTCACGTAGTAGTCCGGCAGCTGGATAATGCCGATCCCCTTGAGCGCCGCGTCCAGCAGGGCGTGACCGCTGTTGCACTGCAACAGGCCGCGCACCCGCACGCTGTGGGGACGGCCATCCAGAGTGAAGTGCCACTCGTCGCTGTTGCCCACCAGACAGGTGTGGCGAGTCAGCTCGGAGAGGCTGTTGGGCATGCCGTGGCGGGCGGTGTAGGCCGGCGAGGCGCACACATAGGGCACCCGTTGCGCCAGCTTGCGCGCCACCAGGCTGGAATCCTTGAGGTGACCGAGCCGCAGCGCCAGATCGTAGCCCTCGTGCACCAGATCCAGCAGCTGGTTGGTCAAGTTGAGGGTCACCTCTAGCTGGGGGAAGCGCACCATGAAGTCGTTCACCAGCGGGGCGATGCGGCTCTCGCCGTAGGAGACGGGGGCCGTGATGCGCAGCGAGCCTTGCGGCACCGCCTGATGACGCCCCACCGCCAGCTCCGCTTCGTAGAGGTTGTCCAGCAGCTGACGGCAGTGGCGATAGTAGATCTCGCCAAGCTCGGTGAGCCGCACCTGACGGGTGGTGCGCAGCAGCAGCTTGGCCTGCAGCCTGTCCTCCAGCTGCGCCACCTGACGGCTCACTTGTGCCACCGACACCCCCAGCTTGCGCGCCGCCGGGGTAAAGCCCCCCTGCTCCGCCACGCTGACAAATTCACAGATCCCTTCCCAACCGAACATTATTACCTGTGTGTAAAAGTGATTTGAGATTTGCCCTCATTATCACCAAATCGGCGGGAAACTACACTGAATGTCCGAACTCATCTCTGTTCACCCTGCTCAACAAGAAGGATGTCATTCATGGCACAGGTTCAAAGCATCAAGTGTAAAGCCGCCATTGCCTGGGGCCCAGGTCAGCCCCTCTCCATTGAAGAGATCGAGGTCATGCCGCCCCAAGCGGGCGAGGTGCGGGTGCGCATCGTCGCCACCGGCGTCTGCCACACCGATGCCTTCACCCTCTCCGGTGAGGATCCGGAAGGGGTCTTCCCCTGCATTCTCGGTCACGAGGGGGGCGGCATCGTTGAATCGGTCGGCGAAGGGGTCACCAGCGTCAAGGTGGGGGATCACGTGATCCCGCTCTACACCCCCGAGTGCGGCGAGTGCAAATTCTGCAAATCCGGCAAGACCAACCTGTGCCAGAAGATCCGCGCTACCCAGGGCAAGGGGCTGATGCCGGACGGCACCACCCGCTTCTCGAAAGATGGCCAGCCCATCTATCACTACATGGGCACTTCCACCTTCAGCGAATACACGGTACTGCCGGAGATCTCCATCGCCAAAGTGGACCCGGCCGCCCCGCTGGAAGAGGTCTGCCTGCTCGGCTGCGGCGTCACCACCGGCATCGGCGCCGTGATGAACACCGCCAAGGTGAAAGAGGGTGAGAGCGTCGCCATCTTCGGGCTGGGGGGCATCGGCCTCTCGGCGGTGATCGGTGCCCGTCTGGCCAAGGCCGGTCGCATCATCGCCATCGACATCAATGAGAGCAAGTTCGAGCTGGCGCGCAAGCTGGGTGCCACCGACTGCATCAACCCGAACGATTACGACAAACCGATTCAGGAGGTGATCGTCGAGCTGACCGATGGCGGCGTCGACTTCTCCTTCGAGTGCATCGGCAACGTCAAGGTGATGCGTGCGGCGCTGGAGTGCTGCCACAAGGGCTGGGGTGAGTCGGTCATTATCGGCGTCGCCGGAGCGGGTCAGGAGATCAGCACCCGTCCGTTCCAGCTGGTGACCGGTCGGGTCTGGCGCGGCAGCGCCTTCGGCGGGGTACGCGGTCGCAGCGAACTGCCGAGCTATGTGCAGCGCTACATGCAGGGTGAGTTCCGCCTCGATGACTTCATCACTCACACCATGGGGCTTGAGCAGATCAACGAGGCGTTCGATCTGATGCACCAAGGCAAAAGCATCCGCACCGTCATCCACTACTGAGCATGATCACCCCGCCCGCCATCGTGGGCGGGGTGCAGGAGTCCTTCGATGAATCTGGAGATTATCAGCAGCAACAAGAGCTTCGGTGGCTGGCACAAGCGCTATCGCCACAGCGCCAGCGGGCTCGGCTGCGAGATGAATTTTTCTATCTATCTACCGCCTCAGGCCCTCACCGGCCAGAAAGTCCCCGTACTCTACTGGCTCAGCGGCCTCACCTGCACCGATGAGAACTTCATGCAGAAGGCGGGCGCCCAGCGCATCGCCGCCGAGCTGGGCATCGCCCTAGTGGCGCCGGACACCAGCCCGCGCGGCGACGGCGTAGCCGACGATCCCGGTTATGACCTCGGCATGGGCGCAGGCTTTTACGTCAATGCCAGCCAGAGCCCCTGGCAGGCGCACTACCAGATGTATGACTACGTCACCCGTGAGCTGCCTGACTTGATAGAGACCCACTTCCCGGTCTCGACCCGGCGCGCCATCAGCGGCCACTCCATGGGCGGTCACGGCGCGCTGATCGCCGCGTTGCGGGAGCCGGGTCGCTACCGCTCGGTGTCGGCGTTCAGCCCGATCTGCCACCCGAGCCGCTGTCCCTGGGGCCAGAAGGCGCTTGGCGCCTATCTCGGCAGCAATCCCTTGCTGTGGCAGGAGTGGGATGCCTGCCAGCTGCTGCGCCACCAGCCGGTCACGCCGCTGCCCACCTTGGTGGATGTGGGACTGGATGATCCCTTCCTCACCGAGCAGCTGCACATCGACGCGCTGGCAGAGGTGGCCGCCAGCAATGGGTGGCCGCTGGAGCTCAACCGCCACGAGGGCTATGACCACAGCTACTACTTCGTGGCGAGCTTTATCGAGGCGCACCTGCGCTTTCACGCCCGCCACCTCTGATCAACACAGGCCCGTTGTGGGCCTGTTTCAGTCGGGGTTGTGGTGATCGGAAGCGTCAGCTGCCCGCGCGGGTCACCCCGCCGGAGCCCACGATCTTCTGCACCACCTCGGGGTCACCCCAGTAGGTGATGTTGCCAGTGCCTGCGATGCCGACTTTCAGCATCTCCTGGGCCCGCACCTCCACATCACCGCTGCCGGCGATATTGACCTCGACCTCGTTGCCACGCATTTCGCTGCCCAGCACATCGCCAGCACCGGCAATGTTCAGCTCGATGCTAGCGGCAGAGCCGCTCCCCAGATCCAGGCTGCCTGCACCAGCGATATTGCCTTTCAATCGCTGTACCTCCAGCTGGCTGGCGACGATACCACCTGTTCCAGCCACCGACAGTTCCAGCGCCTCGCCCTTGAAGCCGCGCAGATCGCCGTTGCCGGTTCCTGCCAGCGCCATTTCACTGAGCTCTGGCAAGGTGATGGTGATCTCCAGCGGTTCGGTAGGCCGCAGTCGGTAACCCTCTTTCACCTCGATCTCCAGCTTGCTGCCGCGCTCACTCAGCTCCAGATAGGGCAAGAGGTTTGCCTGCCCCTTGATCAGGATCCCGCGCTGCTCGCCCGCCACCAGATGGAGGGTGGCCGGAGTTCCCGCCAGCACCCGGTTCACCCGTTCGCCCAGCGCCTGCTGGCGCTCGACCGGGGCACCTTCCCCCTTGATCTCGGTGTCGGCAAAGACGTTGCAACCTCCCATCACCAGCGCCACCAAGACGCCAATCATCCACCGCATAACTGTTCTCCTTTTTATTTATTGATAAGCCACCTGACAGGCCCTGTTCGAAACCACAAAAACAAAGACCGTATGAAACCACAGATAGCAATGGCCATGCCAGAAGCTAACCATATGATTTTAAATAAAAATAAAATTAACAGTAAGAGGTGGCACGCATAGAAAAGAGCCATTTAGACCACTATTCAGCGAATCTGACCACCCCCTAACGGGCAGGTGGAGAGCTGGCTGGCGAGCCGTTCGCGAGGTCGCTACGCTGACAAGCCGTGGAAATTTTTGATTGCCGCACCGGTCTGTTGAGCCAATAGTGGTACTTCGTGCGTACCAAGCTCTCCATTGCGGTAATGTCATTACCACTGTCTTGTCAGTCTTCACTGCCAACAAGGAGGCAGAGCGTGACCCAAGCAAGCACTCTCTATTCCACTGCCATCGGTCTGCCGGAACCGACTCGCGCCCCGTTGCTGACCGGCAGCGATCCCGAGCAGAAACGGCGCGAGCTGCTCGCCTACTTCTGTCAGACCTTCGATCTCTACGACTCGCTGTTCGACTGTCTGGCCGATGAGCGCGCCTGGTTCAACAAGGCGATCCCGCTGCGCCACCCGCTCATCTTCTACTACGGCCACACCGCCGCCTTCTTTATCAACAAGCTGCTGGCGGCGCGCCTGATCGACCAGCGGCTGGATGCCCGCATCGAGGCCATGGTCGCCATCGGGGTGGACGAGATGAGCTGGGACGATCTGGACGAGACCCACTACGACTGGCCCAAGGTCAGCGAGCTGCGCAGCTATCGGGCCAAAGTCCGTACGCTGGTGTGCGACTTCATTCGCCAGATGCCGCTCACCCTGCCCATCGACTGGCAGAGCCCGGCCTGGGTGATACTGATGGGGATAGAGCATGAGCGCATCCACCTCGAGACCTCCAGCGTACTGATCCGCCAGCTGCCACTCGCCTGGGTGCGGCCGCAGCCTTATTGGCCCGCCTGCACCGAAGCCCGCCACCGCATTGACCAGGTGCCCGCCAACAGCCTGCTGCCGGTGGCCGGCGGCAAGGTTCGCCTTGGCAAGCAGGACGCCACCTACGGCTGGGACAACGAATATGGCGAGCGCCAGATCGAGCTGGCCCCGTTTCAGGCCAGCCGCATGCTGGTGAGCAATGCCGAGTACCTCGCCTTCGTACAGGCTGGCGGCTACTGCCAGCAACAGTGGTGGGATGAGGAGGGGTGGAGCTGGTGTCAGTACGCCAAGGCGCAGATGCCCACCTTCTGGGTGGGCGCTCCTGCCGAGCCCGGGCAATTGCAGTTGCGGCTGATGACCGAGCAGGTCGCCATGCCATGGGACTGGCCGGCCGAGGTCAACCAGCTGGAGGCGGCCGCCTTCTGCCGCTGGAAGGCGGCCCGGACCGGACTCCCCATCCAGCTGCCGAGCGAGGCGGAGTGGATGCTGCTGCGTGAGCAGGTACCCGGCGATCAACCGGACTGGACGGAGGCCCCCGGCAATATCAATCTGGCCCGCTTCGCCTCCTCCTGCCCGGTGGATGCCTGCCCGCAAGGGGAGTTCTTCGATCTGGTGGGTAATGTCTGGCAGTGGACCAGCACCGCCATCGATGGCTTCGACGGCTTTAAAATCCACCCGCTCTACGACGACTTCTCCACCCCCACCTTTGATGGCAAGCACACCCTGATCAAGGGCGGCAGCTGGATCAGCACGGGTAACGAAGCGCTCAAATCATCCCGTTACGCCTTCCGGCGTCACTTCTTCCAGCATGCGGGTTTCCGCTATCTGGTCTCCCGTTATCAGGAACCCGTTATCGTGAATCCCTATGAAACCGACACGCTGATCGCTCAGTACCTCGACTTCCAGTACGGCCCGAACCACTTCGGGATAGCCAACTACGCCAAAACGCTTGCTGATCTTGCTGGCGAGCTGTGCAGCAACCACCAGCGGGCGCTGGATATCGGCAGCGCTACCGGCCGTGCCAGCTTCGAACTGGCCCGCCACTTCCAGCATGTGGACGGGGTGGACTACTCGGCCCGCTTCATCGATGTGGCGCTGACCCTCGCTAGCCAGGACAGCTTCCGCTATGCCATTCCGCTGGAGGGTGAACTGGTGGAGTATTGCGAGGCACGCCTGTCGAACCACGGACTGGGGGCGAATCAGGCTGAGCGCATCCACTTCAGTCAAGGGGATGCCTGCAACCTCAAGCCCAAATATGACCACTACGATCTGGTGCTCGCCTCCAACCTGATCGACCGGCTGCGGGAGCCCGCCCGCTTCCTGCGGGACATCGCTCCCCGGCTGCGCAGCGGTGGCCTGCTGGTGCTCACCAGCCCCTATACCTGGCTGGCGGAATATACCCCGCCCGCCAACTGGCTCGGCGGCATTCGCGAAAACGGCGAGGCGCTCACCACCTATCAGGCGCTGCAACGGCTGCTGGCGGCGGAGTTCGAGGAGCACAGCCCGCCCCGGGATGTGCCCTTCGTCATCCGCGAAACCGCCCGCAAATACCAGCACACGGTGGCGCAGCTGACCGTCTGGCGCAAACGCTAGCACGCCGGTCGGCATGCAGATGAGAAGAGGGAGGCCAACGGGCCTCCCTCTTGTTATGGCAGTCCAAACGGCGCGAGTATCACTCTCCCTGCTCGTGATAGCGGCGGGCCAGCACGGCGCAGACCATCAGCTGGATCTGATGGAAGATCATCAGCGGCAAGACCATGACACCGACGCTGGCGGCGGGGAACATGACGTTGGCCATCGGCACCCCGTTGGCCAGACTCTTCTTGGAGCCGCAGAAGACGATGGTGATCTCGTCCGCCTTGTCGAACCCGAGGCGACGGCTGATCCAGACGTTCCAGCAGAGGACCAGCGCCAGCAAGACGCAGCTCAGCAGCACGATACTGGCCAGATCGTACCAGCCGACCTGATGCCAAATCCCCTGCACCACCGCCTCGCTGAAGGCCACATAGACCACCAGCAGGATGGAACTCTGATCCAGCTTGCCGATGAGCGGACGGTGACTATCGACCCAGCGACCGATCAGCGGACGCGACAGGTGGCCCACCACGAACGGCAGCATCAGCTGCATCATGATGGACTGGATGGAGTGCCAGGTGTCGATCCCCTCCCCCTGCACGTGGATCATCATCCCCACCAGCACCGGCGAAAGGAAGATGCCGAGAATGCTGGAGGCCGAGGCGCTGCACACCGCCGCCGACACATTGCCCCCCGCCATCGAGGTAAAGGCGATGGCCGACTGCACGGTGGCAGGCAAAGCGCAGAGATAGAGGAAGCCGAGGTAGATGGCCGGGCTCAACCAACTCGGCACCAGCGGGGTGAGCAGCAGCCCCAGCAGCGGGAATAGAACGAAGGTGCTGAGCATCACCACTAGGTGCAGCCGCCAGTGACCGAGGCCCGCCAGCAGGTTCTGGCGCGACAGCTTGGCGCCATGCATGAAGAACAAGAGCGCCACCGCCAGCTTGGTCAGCAGACCGAACCAGACGGCCACCTGCCCCTCGCAGGGAAAGAGGGAGGCCAGGGTGACCACCGCAATCAGCACAACAGTAAAGGGATCCAGACGCACGAAAGGTCTCCATCAGAAGGGCATCCTGCAGCCATGGCGACAGTCAGGATTGGGGAGGACAAGAAACAAAGCGGGAGATGTCTGGCACCTCCCGCTAAAACGAACCTCCAGCTTACCCCGATAACGGAGAGGCGCAAAGTTGAGCGGCGAATAATTGTTCATCAATGCTTAACGCCTTCGCCATATCGAGTAGTAAAAGTTGACGATAAAACGGCCCTGACCGCCCCCCAACGGCGAAAAATGGATAAAAAAACGGGCGACCCAGGCCGCCCGTCTTGCGTTGATGGTCAGCCGATCAGCGCTGGCTGGCCAGCTTGCCGTTGCCGCTTTTCTTCTCATTGCCAGCGAGCTTGCGGGCCTGCCGCTTCTCGAAGCGGGAGATCCACCAGTAGGCCAGCGCCGAGAAGACCGCGGTCATGAAGACGTTGATGAAGAAGGCGCGCACCAGATCCACCCCGCTCGGGAAGGCGGAGGCACTCATGCTCACCACGAAGATGGCGATCAGCACCGACACCACGCCCATCCCGAATTTACGCGATCCCATGCGGAAGTCGCGCGGGGTGTCGTCATGTTTCCAGCGGAACACGAAGTAGGCCACCATGATGAAGATCGGCGGCAGCATGGCAGTCCCAGCAGTGAGGTTGATGGCGGTGTTCATCATCTGCTGCACCGACTCTGAGCCGAAACCGTTGACCACCAGCATCACGAACACGAAGACAAACTGCCACCAGGCGGCGCGCACCGGCACCCCGTGCTTGTTGAGGCGGGTGGTCTTGTCGCCGTAGACACCCTGCGGGATCTCGGAGAAGTGGATTTTCACCGGCGCCGAGGTCCACATCATCATGGAGCCGAACATGGCGATGAACAGCACGATACCGACCGCGCGACCCACCAACGTCTCGGAAAGCCCGAAGTACTGGGCCATGCCGGTGAAGATCTCCACCATGCCACCGGCATAGGTGAGGCTTTCACGCGGCACGAACACGTTCACCAGCAGGGAACCCAGCGCATACATGGCACCGATGACGATACCGGCGGTGATGATCACCTTGATAAAGGACTTCTGGCCGCCCTTCACGTCATTGAGATAGGCCGCCGCCGTTTCGGCACCGCCCGCCGCCTGGAAGATCCAGCACATGATGCCCAGCGTCGCCCAGTTGACGGTGGGGGTCATGGCCTCCAGCGTGATCGGCTGGGCCGCCACATGGTCACCACCGAGGGCCATCAGGGCACCCAGCACATAGATAGCGAACAGGGCAAACACCCCGTAGGCCACCAGCTCGGCAATCTTGCCAAGCCAGCTCGCCCCCTTGGTGGAGATATGGGTTGCCGCCGCAAACAGCACGATGGAGATGATCGAGGTGACGGTCGGCGAGAAGCTGTACTCATAGCCCAGCATGGCGTAGGAGGCGTAGGCGATGACGTTGGGCAGCAGGGAGACGAACCAGAACAGGTTCACAAACCAGTAGAGGAAGGAGCCCAGATAGGCCATCCGGGTACCGAGCGGCTTTTTCAGCCAGTCATACATCCCCGACTCGGAATCTTTGTTGGCCGAGACGAACTCGGCAATGATGAAGACGAATGGCACGAAGTAGACCAACGTCGCCAGCAGGAAAATGGGGGCGGAGCTGAGCCCCAGCTCGATGTTGTTGTTGACGATGTTGCGCACGTTGAACACGGCGGCAAAGGTCATCGACAACAGGGCAAACTTGCCTATGGTGCCGCGTACTGATTCAGACATGATGTCCTCCGGTGGATTCACGCCCCTTCGCACGGGGCGCTTTGACTCTGAATGTGTTCGGCACCAGCCAGCTGGCCGCGCCGTTTACTCTCTTGTTATGGTCAGAGGGGCAGCTCATGGCGCCCCTTCGCGCACACAGGCGCAGCCCTGCTGCCCCGGTGTTAAATCAGTCGCTCACTTAAACGATCGGGGTACCCGGCGCCATCGGCACCCGCGGCTGCAGCAGTACGCTCTGGCTCTCATCCGGGGTCTCGGCGCAGAGCAACATGCACTCGGATCGCTCGCCACGCATCTTGGTCGGCTTGAGGTTGGTCAGCACCACCACCTCGCTGCCCATCAACTCCTCTTCGCTGTAGTAGGGCACCAGACTGGTGACGGTCTGCAACGGCCGCTCGCCGCCCACGTCGATCTGGACGATATAGAGTTTGTCGGCCCCGGGGTGGCGCACCACCTCCAGCACCTTGCCCACCTTCATCTCGACCCGTTTGAATTCGGCAAACTCGATCGTCTCGCTCATTCCTTTCTCCTTGTGTTCAGTTCTTGTGCTCAATGGTGCAACGGGTAACGGGTGGCCGCAGCCACCCGGTTGATCTCTCTTGGCCACGGGGACCGATTTGGTCAGGGTTATCGTCAGGATGCCCGGACGGAAATCTGGCTGGTCGGCTGGGCCTCTTTCACCCGCGCGTCAGCACTCAGGGAGGCTTCGTAGCGGTTGTACTTCCACCAGGCGAAGCCAAGGAAGATCACGATCCCGCCGACGTTGTAGAAGATGATGGTCATGATGTCGGCGCCGGTCGGGAAGGTGGAGGCGAGGAAGCCCACCGAGAAGATGGCGATCAGCACCGAGACCACTGCGATACCTGTGGTACGCGAACCCATCTTGAAATCCCGTGGCAAGTGATCCAGCTTCAGGCGCAGATTAAGGTAGGCCAGCATGATGAACAGCGGCGGCAGCATGGAGGCGGCAGCGGTCATGTTGATGACGGTATTCATCAGCTCTTGCGCGGTGTTGGAACCCAGGGTCGGGATCACCATCAGCGGAAATACGATCAGGTACTGGATCCAGGCGGCACTGGCAGGCACGCCGTTCTCGTTCAGCTCGACCGTCTTCTTGCCGAAGATGCCGGCCGGAATCTCGGAGAAGAAGATCTTCACCGGGGTGGCGGTCCACATCAGCAGGGAGCCAAACATGGCAGTGAAGGAGACCAGACCCACGAAGCGGTTCATCAGGATCTCCGGCAAGCCGAAGTAAGCCGCCAGCCCCTCGAACACCTGCACCGAGCCGCCGGTATATTTCAGGGTGCCGCTCGGTACGAACACGTTGATCAACAGCGAGGCGATGGAGTAGAGCACGCCGATAAAGATCCCGGCGATGATGATCACCTTCACGAAGGATTTGGAGCCCCCTTTCACGTCATTGACGTAGACCGCCACCGATTCGGCGCCACCGGCTGCCATAAAGATCCAGGTGGTGATGCCGAGGAAGGCCCAGCTGAAATCGGGGACCATGGCCTCTACCGTGATGGGGTCGGCCGGTTGTACACCACCGACTAACGCCACACCTGCCAGCAGAATGTAGGAAAGAGTCAGCAGCAGCATCAGGGACGAGGTCACCGAGGTAATGGGACCGAGCATTTTGGCGCCGTTAGTGGAGACATAGGTGGCAAAGGCAAACAGCACCATGCTTAACGCCGTGGTGGCCACCGGGGTAAAAATGTATTCGTAGCCGAGGAAGGCGTAGGAGGCGTAGGCGATGACCCGCGGCAGCAGCGAGGTGAAGAAAAACAGGTTCACGAACCAGTAGGTGTAGGCTGAGATAAAAGCCCAGCGCCCGCCAAGGGAGCTCTTCACCCAGGCATAGACGCCCGCTTCGGAGTTTTTATTCAGTGACACAAATTCCGCAATGATCAGGCAGAACGGAATGAAGTAAAAAATGGTGGCCAGAAAGAACATCGGGGCTGACGCCAGACCGATCTCGATGTTGTTGTTGATGACGTTGTTGAAGCTGAATACCGCCGCGAAGGTGAGCGACAGCAGACCAAACTTGCCTATCGTATTCCGTTTGGAATCAGACATGGTGCATCTCCAGACCTGTAGTTATTGCCGCGAAAGGGCGGGGCATGGGTTGTAGGGTGAGCCCCGCCCTTCCGGCTTTTATCAGTGCAGAACCGGCGGCTTGTTATTTGTTCTTGAAGTAGCCGCCTTCGACGGTGACCTTGATGATCAGCTTGCGTACCGGGCTGTCGCCCGTGAACCGGTAAGCCTCGTCGTTCTCGAAGATCACCACCTGACCGTTGCCGACCTTCTGGCGCTCACGGACCTCACCGGCCAACCACTCGCGGTCGGTGGTGTCGTCATAGACCTGCTCGACCCGCAGCTCGCTCTTGGCAGCCCACTCCACCGTCTCTTCCCCTTCCAGGTAGTAGTGGACGTCGAAGTAGCGACGCTGCCCCTCGAACAGGGAGGTGGCCGGGCTGGCCCCCTCCTGCAAGCGGTAGGTGAGAGAGTCACCGATGGAGTGGCAGATACCGGGCTTGAGGTTGGCCAGATTGTTGATGGCCTCCACGCAGCGGCCCCACTTCTTGCCCTCCCGGTAGATGTTTTTGAACAGGGTCAGGTTGTCCAGGGTGATCATGCGAGGTTCCTCCCGCCGTTGATGGTGAGATCGAGCCCGGCCAGCGCAGCCGGATTGAGGTTGCCACGGGCGATGGGCAGCAGGGTCAGGCCGAAGCTGAACGGCTCGAAGCGCACCCGCCAGGAGTCCAGCACCTCGGAGCCCCAGGAGTTGGAGCCAAGCCCCAGCACCTTGTGATCCAGATTGAGGGTGAGATAGCCACAGGGTTCCAGCTCATTGATGTGCTGCGCCGCGTGGATATGCTCCCAGCTGTAGGGCCAGACGCTCAGGTTGATGGGGGCATCGGGTCGCACGTAGAGACCGGCACCGTAACGGTTGGTCAGGGTCGCCCAGCGCACCTGCTGACGGTTGCCGTTGTCCTGCGGGAAGGGGTAGTGCTCCCACATCTCGCCCACTGTGCTGTTGAAGCGGTCGATCCAGTTGCTCTGGCGGCTGTCCTGATAGTTTTCACCCGGCCCCATGCCAAGGTAGTGCACCCGGTCAAGATCCTGACGAATGCCCAGCTCGAAGCCGATCTTGGGAATGATGTCGTCATAGCCGCCGTAGGGCTGACCGGACAGTGCCACATGCAGCTGGCCGTTCGGGCTCAGGGTGTAGACGTAGCGGCAGCGCATGCCGAAGTCGAACACCGGCGGCGCGATCAGGCTCTCTACCGTCACCTCGACCGCCTCGCCCAGCTGGCGCCAGCTTAAGGTGCGGAAGTGCTCCTGCATGATCTGCAGGTGGTTCGGGTGCCACAGGCTCTCGTACTCCTGCTTGTGGTTGTCGATCATCGGCTTGAAGAAGGTGAGACGCGGAGCCCGCTCGATAAGCTCATTGCCATCCTGCTGCCAGCTCACCAGCTTGCCGTCGAGGCGCGAGAAACGCAGGGCGAAGCCACTGCCGCTCAAGGCCAGCGCGAGCCGCTCGTCGGCAATCTGCAACGGAGTGGCGTTGGGATTGGCAAAGGGCTGCAGCTGACGAGTCGACTCTTTCAGCTGGAACTGGTACTGGCCCAGCTCGTGTTCTGCCGCGCTGTAGCGGGTAGCGGTGACCTTGATGACCCGCAGCTGGACGAAGGTTTCCCGCCCATCGAGAGATGGCAGTTCGAGTTGCAACTCTGTGGTGGCTCCGGGAGCTACCCCTTCCAGCCGGATCTGCTGGCTGGCCAGCAGCTCGCCCTCGGCCTTCACTTCAACCAGCAGGCGGATGTCGTCGAGATTGGAGAACCAGTAACGGTTTTCCACCGCCAGCTTGCCGCTGGCCAGATCCAGTGCCCGCACCTTGACCGGGCAGATCACCTGCTTGTATTCACGCAGGCCAGGCCCCGGGGTCTGATCCGGATAGATGAGGCCATCCATGCAGAAGTTGTAGTTGTTGGGGTAGTCGCCATAGTCGCCGCCGTATTTGTAAACGGCACGCCCCTGCTCGTCCTGATCCAGAATGCCGTGATCGCACCACTCCCAGATGTAGTGGCCCTGAATGTGGGGATGGCGGTCGAACACCTGCTGGTATTCGCTGAGGCCCCCCGGGCCGTTGCCCATGGCGTGGGCGTATTCGCAGAGGATGCGCGGCTTCTCCATCGGGAACTCGCCGAAGCAGTTCATCTGGGAGACGCGGGAATACATGGTACTGACCACATCCACCACCTCGGCATCGCGATCCTCTTCGTAGTGCACCAGCCGGGTCGGGTCGATCGCCTTGCAGCGCTGGTACATGGCTCTGATGTTGCAGCCGTAACCGGACTCGTTGCCCAGCGACCAGATGATGATGGAGGGGTGGTTCTTCTGGGCGTGCACGTGGCGCTCGATGCGATCCACGAACACCGGCTCCCAGAAGGGGGCGTCGGTGATGCGACTGAGATCGCCGACGTTGGCAAAACCGTGGGTCTCCACGTCGGTCTCCGCCATCACGAACAGACCGTACTGGTCGCACAGCTCATAGAAGCGAGGGTCGTTCGGGTAGTGGGCGGTGCGCACCGAGTTGAGGTTGTGCTGCTTCATCAGCACGATATCGCGTTCAACACGATCCATGCCGACCGCACGGCTCTTGAGATGGTCGTTGTCGTGGCGGTTCACCCCGTGCAGCTTGAGGTAGTGACCGTTGACGTAGAAGAGGCCATCTTTGACCTTGATTTCACGCACCCCGACCCGCTGCGGGATCACCTCCAGCAGCTCGCCCTGACCGTTGTAGAGGGAGAGTTGCAGCTGGTAGAGGTACGGGTCTTCGGCGCTCCACAGATGGGGGCTGGCCAGATCCAGCGTGAAGCGGCAATCACACTTGCCGTCGATGGCGAGATGGTCGAGGGAGCCGCTGGCGATCTCGCTGCCCTGATCCAGCAGCGACCAGACCAGACGGTGATCATGGGCAGCCGCCCCCAGATTTTCCAGCTGAATGTCGCAGCTCAGGGTGGCACTTTGATTGTCATCCGCCAGCGCGGTGCGGATGAAGAAGTCCTGCACATGGGCGGCCGGTTTGCCCACCAGGTAGACGTCGCGGAAAATCCCCGCCATCCACCACATGTCCTGATCTTCGATATAGGTGGAGTCAGCCCACTGCATCACCCGCACCGACAGCAGGTTCTCGCCAATGTTGGCGTAGGCGCTGATATCGAACTCGGCGGTGAGACGGCTCCCCTTGCTGAAGCCGACATAGTGGCCGTTCACATAGACCTCGAAGTAGGTCTCCACCCCGTCAAACTTGATGATCACCTGCTCGCCATCCCAGGCCGGGCTCAGTGTGAAGCTTCGCTGATAGGCACCGGTGGGGTTGTTGGTCGGCACGAAGGGCACGTCGATGGGAAAGGGAAAACCCTCGTCGGTGTACTGCAGCTGACCATGTCCTTCCATCTGCCACATGTTGGGCACGGTGATCTGGCCCCACTCGCTCATGGGGCTGTGATAGAAGGCCTCCGGCACCTGCAGGGGGTGGTCGAAGTAGTGGAACTGCCACTGGCCGCCAAGGCTCAGAAAACGGCGGCTCAGCTCGCGCTGCATGGTGGCCGCCAGCGCGTGGTCGGCATAAGAGAAGAAGTAGGCGCGCGGAGCCAGCCTGTTTTCACCAACGAATTGGACGTTTTCCCAGTTATTCACATGTCCTCCCGGAACAAGGCAACTTTGACTGGGTAAACTCTAGATAAAAATTTACTAAATATCAGCTTTGGATTGGTAAAGTTTTAACCTGATCACAATGAACAGATGGTTTTGTGAGCGAGATCAGAAGCGGGAGATAAAGGAGGGCAAGATATGGATGAGTGGCATGGATGTTGATAGTAGCTGGCTGAGCCGCAATAAAATCAATTATAAAACAATATGATATGAAGTTACTGGATGATATGGGAAAGAGGTTTGCTTGGGAGAGGTGTCGCACCACCGCAAGATGGCACGACTAAAAAGCATAATATTTTACTAAAATCAGCGAGTAGTGCCGCGCAGGGTCAACTTGCTCGGTACCAGCACCCGGAGTGGAATATCACGCTCGTCTCGCAGCCGCTCAACCAGCAAATTGACCCCCTGGGAGCCCATCAACTCGGAGTGGATCCGCACCGTTGAGAGCGGCGGGAAGGTGAACTTGGCGGTCGGAATATCGTTGACGCTGATAAGCTCGATCTGCTGGGGAATCGCCAATCCCTTCTCATGAATGGCACGCAGCACGCCAATGGCGATGGAGTCGGAGGCAACGAACAGCGCCTTGGGCCAGTCGCCAGCCAGCATCTCCTTCGCCAACTGGTAGCCGGAAGCGCTGGAGAAATCGCCGCGGTAGAGATCGCTCTCCTGCACCACCCCCAGCCGCTGGCCATAATCCCGGAAAGCCAGTTCACGCAGGTCCGGATTCTCATCTTGGCCACCGATATAACCGATGCGCTGATGGCCCTCGGCGATGAAGAAGTCCACTACCTGCTGGCTGATCAGCGCCAGATCCACGTCAATCGAGTCAAAATCGCCCTGAGATCGGCAATCCACGAACACCAGCTGGGCAGACAGGCCGCGCAGCACGGCCAGCCGTTCTTCCGGCAGATGGCCGATGACCAGGATGCCATCGACGGCAGAGAGCTCACGCCCCTCGGCACCGTTGTAGCAGTGGGCCAGCTCGATGTTGAGGCGGGTGCACTGGGTCTCGATGCCGTAGCGGATAGCGAGGTAATAGGGATCGTTGACCTCGGTGCTCTGGGGATAGGCGTAGACAGCCAGGAGCTGCAGCTTGCTCTTGTGCACCCCTTTGCGGGCGCTGCTGGTCTTGTACTCCAGCCGTTCGGCAATCTCGAAGATCCGCTGCTTGGTCTCTTCCTTGACGCTCAGGCTGGGATCCTCGTTCAGTACCCGGGATACTGTGGCGAGAGAAACTCCCGCTTCCTGTGCAATTTCCTTCAACGTAGCCATCAATACCTCGCTGGCAGCATCACGTGTTAATCGGCAACGGCTAAAGAGTAACGGGCAATCCCTTGATAGCCCAGCACTTTTACTAAAATCCCGATGGCATGGCAGATTTTTGGAACACAGAAATGCAAAAAGGCCTCCCGAATGGGAGGCCTCTTCTAAATAGGTGCCTGACAGTGTCCTACTCTCGCATGGCGAATGCCACACTACCATCGGCGCTACCGCGTTTCACTTCTGAGTTCGGCATGGGATCAGGTGGTTCCACGGCGCTATTGCCGTCAGGCAAAAGCTTTTAAAACTAACTTGAAAATGGTGCTGATACCCAGAATCGAACTGGGGACCTCATCCTTACCAAGGATGCGCT
>NZ_CAWNZT010000101.1:0-3234 GCF_963878965.1 Aeromonas sp. HMWF015
TAAGCTAGCAAAAAGTGGTCAAGCAAGACTCCTCAGAGCTATGGCTGGTATTGATGTATGGATTTTTTGTGTCGTTGACCCAAGGCTTGGCACTGTAACGAAAGAGGAAGCGATCGTTCTGGGCAAGCTATCAGAGCTCAGGCGCCGAGAAATCAAGTAAGTCCTACCCGCGCAACTCCTTCACAACAAAACCCGCTTAGGCGGGTTTTGTTGTTTCTATGTGTTTATTTTAGAGATCGATATTGATCTGTCGTTCTCTTTAGAATACGATTCAACTATCGTACTCTAAAGAGAACGAATGACGTTGAGTATGTTGGGTGTAAACAGATAAAACACAACAACAGACCAGCAATCAGGACCCGCCCCTAACCAGGGCAGAAGTGAAGCGCCTGACCAGCGCGTAAGAACGACAAAGCCCGCGCAGGGCGGGCTTTGAAGGGCGGGAGACCATCCCGCCAGACGCCAGGGGACCACCCCAGCAATCAGGACCCCGACCAGCCAAAGCTAGCGGGAATTAGCGAGGACCTACTCGCCAATGGGAGTAAATGTACCATGACCAAGCGCATTTTTTCCAGGGCCGCCAAACGAGCAGACCAGCTCATAACCCTCATTGCAGACCGCCTGAATGGCAATGCAACACGCCGCCGAGCCATCAAGCAACGCCTCCATTTGGCAATGCTTGCCTCAGAGCAACACCGCCTCGTTGCTGTTCGCGCAACCCAGCAGCGAACAGCCCATGTACCAAAACCCAACCTACTCCTCCACTGGCGAACTGCTTACCGCCGTAACGCTGTATAGCCAGGGGTTGGCGCTTCCCTCATAGCGCCATAGCCAAAGCCTCTTTTCCAAGCACCGCAAGGATGCTTTGGCTTCGCTCACGCCAAATTCGGCCAAGCGGGCTCTTTAACAACCAGGTAAGGGCTGTCACCACTCGAAATTTGCTGGCCCGGCAGATCCCCACACAACCGTTCGAACCGGAATGTGGGGCTGGAAGGTGACAAGTTGCCTCCTGAAATCAGGAGGCATCCCAGAATATTCCAAAGAGTATTCTGGGATGCCAAACCCAAAAATGCGCCTGCTCTAGGCAGGCGCATCAGGTTTAAAGGTCAGTCTACGTATTCGCAGTTACAGCTGCTGTAGTCCAGATTCTTACCCGTGTATACGTGGCATGATTTCTCATGCGTATTGTTTTTATAGAGCCGCACCGTCAGGTGAGTCTTTTTATCTGTCGGGGTCTCATGAGGTCCAGCGACAACCATCGCACCAGACTTGTCTCCGGCCATGTTGCTGTAGGCCGCAACGGTCTTGCACTGCATGACCACGTTCGCTGCGGCTTTCTTGCTCATGGGCTTGGTCGCTGGCGCACTCCAATTTGGAGAAAAGTCCAAATATGCGGCCAACGCACTTTGAGAACACACCATCAGCATGACAGTGACGACTGCAGAGATAATTGATTTCATCCTTGCAGACCTCATTTTGCCATTGCCGCAGCTTTCAATGCCTGCGAAGTGACGTAGGCAGAGATATCGCGGACGTTGGCACCAAAGACAACGGGATTTCCCGCCGGGAGCGAGGTTTTCACCGTCATCTGACCTTTATCGTTAAAGGTCACATCAGTGTCATGGCCACCGCTGGCGCTGGCTGAGAAGAACGGCCATATGCCCCCTTTGGCTTGTGTTTTGATCGAGGTCTGCTCCTCGGAGCTGTAGGTGGCATCGGAGGTCATGACGATATCGATACCGTCAACGATGACCAATCCTTCGATGATCCGCTGGAGGTTACCGTCCGGGCCAAACGTGCTCGCCCAGGTCATCGGGTTGCCCGCAGACCAGGCCGTATCCCCTCCCTTGTAGGCGTAGTTCAGGAAGGCAGAGCTGTACCAGTCACCCGGTTTGAAGGTTTCCAAAGTGACAACATGTTGGAATGTTGCATCAATGGTCACTTCAGAGCTGGTGAATTTGCTGGTTGTGCTGCTGTAGCTACCACCGCCCCCGAGGGAGAAGATATCAAAGAAACCACTGACCCCACCTTTCGCCCAGGTAGTGGACACGTCGGATGACGAAGTCTTGCTGTCCATGTGTACCGACTTCGTCGGACCGTGTGCGATCAGCCCACCGGTAATGTCATCGATCTTGATGTTGTACAGGGTATCTTTCTTGGGATCGAACGGATGGTCAGCATCGCTATTGGCGTCATACTTCGACAATGCAACGTTCACCACATTGTGGTCGTCCTTTTTATTGATTGAGATGGCAGAGGTTGCCACGTTGTCCGGCAAGTTCTGACTAGCCCAGAGCTCAAACACTCCCGGCATACCGCCAGCATCTTTCCGAGCAGATGCAGTGACAGTTTTTTTGTAGTCCATCCAGTCGCTCAGGTTGTCACCCATCACCCGCTTGAAGTCATCGCTGATCGGTGCAATGACCGCACTGAACAAACCACCGTAGTCCTGGTAGAAGCTGTTGAGCGAGCCCAACGACAATACCGATGTCAGAGCCTTGGGCGGGATCGAGTCGATCAACTGCCAGAATGCACTGGTGGTATAGGGCAACTGCGCACCCGCCTGCAGAAGCATGAACGAAGACTTGTCCAGACCCAAGCCATCAACAGCAGCCAGGTACCACATGTCTTGCAAAGTCGCTACAGCCTTGTCTACTTCAGCCATTTTCAAACTCCTTTTGGATTGTTTGCTGCGGTGAAATACCGCCCGAGAAAACTAGCTGGAGTAAACACGCCCCTCTAGTGACAAATCTATCAGTAGATGAGCTTTAGCTTTGACACTACCCAGTTCAATCAGGTGAGAAACAACAAGATAGACCCACTCAGCATCTCTCACCTTGGGTGATCCAGGTCTCAAAATTCCGTTTTCATGTCCCTTGGCAACCGAGGGGCGATTTTCCCACCCCATTCCGACCTATCTGTAAGCATCTGTATTGAATCAACTTTTATTTAGTGGGTCGCAGATCTGACCTCCTACCATCTGGCGAGCAAAATCGCCATCTCCTCCGACCGTGTTTGTTAACCAACCAAGGACATCACCATGAAAAATCACTCCGACCAATCCAACACAACCATCACCCAGCTCAACGACGAATGCCGAAAGCGCTTACGTACTCTGCGTGAAAACATGGGGCTGAGCCGTCCCAAGTTCGCGGACTTACTGGGGATCCCCCCAACCACATTGAAGAACTACGAACTGAACTACCGGGAGATCGGTGGTGGGGCCTTGTTACT
>NZ_CAWNZT010000102.1:0-3990 GCF_963878965.1 Aeromonas sp. HMWF015
TGCAGTGCAAAAAGCCAATAAAAACAATGCCAGTCAGGCTTAACTGACTGGCATTACGCCAATCTGGCGGGGCCTTTCATTTCAGGCTGTGACGACAGGAATCAACCCGCAGCCAGCTCCTTGCGGTAGCTCTTCACCTTGGCAAGGAACTGACGACGCTCCTTGCCGCTGAGCGGTTCAGCCATCGGCAGCTTGGCTGTCATGGCATTGACCGGGCGGTTGTTGATCCGCAGCTCGTAGTGCAGGTGAGCACCGGTCGAGCGACCAGTGTTGCCGGAGAGGCCGATCTTGTCGCCCATCTTCACTCGCTGACCGGTTTTGACCAGCAGCTTGCTCAGGTGCAGATAACGGGTAGAGAGAGTACGGCCATGCTTGATGACGATATAGGTACCCGCCAGCGGGTGGCTGGTTGCCTTCTGGACGATACCATCACCGGTCGCCAGCACTGGCGTGCCCACCGGCACCGCAAAGTCGGTGCCCTCGTGAGGACGCACCATACCGGTTACCGGATGTTTGCGCGCCGGGTTGAAATTGGAGCTGATCCGATAGCGGCTGTGGGTCGGGTAGCGGCGGAATCCGCGCTCCAGACTGTTGCCCTGACCGTCGTAATAGTTGCCGTCATCGGAGAGCCAGGCCGACACCGTCTTGCCCTGGCTGGTCACTTCCACACCCAGCAGCTGGCTGTTGCCAGTGCTCTTGCCTTCCACCGTCTCCTGGCGTACCAGCACTTTGAACTTGTCGCCCTTCTGCAGATCCTTGGCGAAATTCATTCGCCACTGGAACAGGTTGGCAATTTTCTGGATATGGTTGGCCGGAATCCCCGCATTGCGGGCACTGACATAGAAGCTGCCGTTGATCACGCCGTTGTAACGCTGCGGTTGCCACTCGACCTTCTCATTGATCATGGAGGCGGTATAGGCATCATCGCTGCGTGCCATCACCAGCGTCTGCTTGATGTTCAGGCGGATTTTGAGTTGCTGCAGGATGTTGTCCTGATCGATCAGCAGCTCGATATTCTGGCCCGGCTTGAGGCGCGCCAGATAATTCTTGTTATCGGCGTCCAGCACCTTGTAGAGGGTGGTGGTGGAGAGACCGAGATTGTTAAAAATGGCGGTCAGGTTTTCGCCGTTGCGGACCCGGTAATCCTGCCACTGGGGGGTGGTGTCAACCGGGATGTCGTCATCCGACGCACTCTGATCAACCAGTTCGTGATCGGGGATTTCGTTAAAGTCGGTGTTGTTTTCGTTGGTTGCCGTACCTGCGGTATCAATGGGCAACTCAAGACGCAGCGGCCGCTCAAGGATGTCACCCGGAGCTGGCAATAATGCCACTGCTGACAGGGTCATAGCCGTCAGCATCAGCATGGCGTAAAAGTGTTTGCGGGGAACCGGTGGTTCCCAATTGGCAGCCTGTACTACCAAGGGACGGAGACGTTTCATCCGCTATCCTGTATTTAGATCTAAAGAGTGTGAGTTGCGATGTCAGTTGTGACAAAACCGTATAAAACTGTTTGTTGGACACAAATAGTTACAAATAGTTCATCACAATCTGCATGAACCTCACATTTTATGCATAACCCGCCCGGATGGGCAGAAATGATCGTCTTTTTTAACCATTTTTTCCTATTTTTAAGAACCGGGTCGGATTCGATTCTGAATAGAAACCCAAGATGTTGCGATAACTTTTCCATGGAGTGGACATGTCGTTAGCAAAACTGTTAATCAGAATAATTGTCGTCCTGTTCCTGATCGGTGCAGCGCTGCTGTTTGCACTGGAAGTCACGACGGTCCGCCAATCCATCCTCGACCAGATGTCAGCCAACCTGGAAACCGCTATCACCGCTCTCGGGCTGGTGCTGCAAGGAACCCTGCTCAATGACGACAATGTACTGGCCGAGACCATCGTCAATGCCATGTTCGACGGCGGCTTCGTCAGCTCGGTCACCCTGATCGATCCCGATGGCCAGTTGCTGTTTCAGAAGGTCTTCCACTCTACCCAGCAAAATGTCCCCGGCTGGCTTCCCTCGGTTATCGGCATGCCCCCCGTCAAGATTGAGCAAGAGTTGACCGATGGCTGGCGCATGCTGGGCACTCTGACCCTTGAGGGGCATAGCGGCTACGCCTATCAGCATCTGTGGAATGCCATCAGTCGCACCGGTCTGGCGCTGCTGGCGGGCCTCGTCGTATTTACCCTGATCATCTCCCTGGTGTGCAAACGCCTGCTGCAGCCCCTGGAGCAGATCAACCTGCAGCTGATCCGTATCCGCAA
Source organism: Aeromonas sp. HMWF015 (assembly GCF_963878965.1). Taxonomy (NCBI): domain Bacteria; kingdom Pseudomonadati; phylum Pseudomonadota; class Gammaproteobacteria; order Aeromonadales; family Aeromonadaceae; genus Aeromonas; species Aeromonas sp. HMWF015. Next base: position 2,269 of record NZ_CAWNZT010000102.1, read on the forward strand.
ACACCAGTTCAACAGCACCCTGCCCACTCCCTGGTTGCAAGACCTCAAAGAAGTGGCACTTTCCATCAACCAATTGGTTTCCGAACGCAAACGGGATCTGCTGCAACAACGACTCAAAATCACCCAGCTGGGAAAACTGCTGCCACTGACGACCCCACAGCCGCTGCAAGGAGTGAGCCCACTGCCGGAAGGCGGGCAACTGCAAAAATTTGTCTCCACACAAGGGGAGATCGCGCTCTATCAGCGTTTCTTGCCCAGTCAGCCCCTCGGTGCCGACAGCGATCTCGCAACCATCCAGAGCGCCCTGCAACAGTGGCAGCACTCTCATATAGAAGGGGTCTTGCTGCCCCTCTCCCTGCTCAATCACCCGCAATGGTCCGAGATCGCCCCTCTGCTAAGCCAGGGGCGAGGAAAAACACTGGATTGGCGCTGGGATGTAGCCACCTTTCCCGCCCACGGCCAGTCTACCTTGGCTGCGTTGCAGGAACAGGGGTGTGAACTCGCCTTCAGCGCCATTCCCCTCAATGCGGATACCTTCAATCAACTTGACCCGCTCAATCCCATCTTTATCAGCTGTCAGCTGACCGATGCGCCGCTCTACTGGAATCTACTCTCCCAAACCATGCATGCCGCCGGTTATACCCTGCTGGCAGAATCGGGAGAGTGTCGCGACATCGACAAACTGCGGACCTGGGGTATCGATGGTTATGCCAAGGAGGCGCAATCATGAAGAAGCTCGCCATGCTGTTACCCCTGCTGTGGCAACCCGCCCTGATGGCTGAAACCGTCACTATCACCACCGGGGGTGAGCAGGGGATTTATCACCAGATAAGCAAAGAGTTTTGCCGTCTGGCTCATGAGGTCGACGAGCAACTTACGTGCACACTGAAGAGCTCATCGGGTTCAATAGAAAACCTGACGCGACTGAAGAGTGGCGAGACCGCCTACGCCATGGTGCAGTCAGACTGGCTGTATCAGGCAAGCCAGGGCTTGGGCCCTTTTACCACCCAGCCGCAACCTGAGCTGCGCGCCCTGTTTGCCACCCATGCCGAGCCCTTCACCATAGTGATCCGTGCCGATGGCGATATCACTTCACTGGAACAGCTCAAGCTCGCCCCCATCGACATGGGGTTGAAGAACTCGGGAACACGCCAGACGGCGCTGACCCTGTTCAACATCCTGGGAGCGAAAGAGCAGGATCTCGATCTGAAAAGCATGGCCAACCTGCCGGATGCGCTCTGCAGCAAGCAGATCGACGCATTTGCATTGGTGATGGGGCATCCCAACCGGATTGTGCTCGACACCGCCAAACGTTGCGCGGTCAGTTTCCTCCCCATCGATGGGGCCACCCGGGATCAGCTACTCAAAGGGGTCAAATATTACCAACGCAGTCAGGTGCCCGCCCGCATCTACCCCGGCAATCTGAAGGCGACCCCCACCTTTGCCATTGCCGCCACCCTGGTCACCAATGCAAACATGCCGGAAGAGTCTGTCTATCGTCTGACCAAGGCCATGCTGACCCAGCAGACCAAGTTCAATGAGCAGACTTATGGCTACGCCAATATGTTTCACCGGGCACGCAATAAAACCGGCCCGGTGCTGAGTATTGAGCAGCATCCGGGCGCGGCGAAATATTTCGATGAGTTGAAGGTGGCGGGCAAGCTATAACTGACGACGAGGAGAGCGCAGTTGCTCGCTGGAGAAACGGGTCTTCATCGATGT
>NZ_CAWNZT010000103.1:0-4003 GCF_963878965.1 Aeromonas sp. HMWF015
CCCGCCTTGGCTGCTACCTTCCGGTCCTGACCAGGTCGACGGGTTATCAATGCGAGAGGACCAATAGGACCACCGGCGAGGAGAATAGGCAAACTGGGCGTTCAATGCAACGGCTTTCTACCCTCCAACAGATCGTTTGCCTTATTTTTCAACAATCTGCCGAATGAATCAGCTAAACAGCATAAATTTCGCCCCCACCAGCAGCATCAGCAGAGCAAATGCCTGCTTGAGGCGTCTTGGTGACAATCGGTGTGCCAGCTTGGCACCAAGGCGGGCAAACTGGGTACTGGTCAGCACAATGCCGAGCAGCGCTGGCAGATAGATGTAGCCCACACTCCACTCGGGCAGATCGGCATGACCCCAACCCGCATAGAGGTAGCTGAGGCTCCCCGCCAGCGCGATGGGCATGCTGCAAGCTGCAGAGGCCGCTACCGCATTGCGCATCGGCACCGAGTTCCAGCTCAGATAAGGGACGGTGAGCGAGCCACCGCCAATACCAAACAGCGCTGACATCCAGCCAATGATGGTACCGGCGATGCCTGTGCCGAGCGCCCCCGGCATATGGCGCTCCGCTTTGGGCTTGAGATTGAGCCCCATCTGTAGCGCCATGCTCCAGGCGAAGCAGCCGATAATGATATTGAGGGTACTGGCACTGAGCAGATTGGCCGTCATACCACCGAGCCAGGCACCAACCAGCATGCCCGCCCCCAATCTGCGGATCATCACCCAGTCGACGGCGCCCGCTTCCTGATGTGCTCTAAGCGAGCTGAATCCGGTAAAGATCATGGTGGGCAACGAGGTGCCGAGGGCCAGATGGGTAATTATTTCAGGGTCGATGCCCTGGGCGCGAAAGGTCATGACCAGCACGGGGACAATGATAAGACCGCCGCCGATCCCGAACAGCCCCGCCAGCATACCGGCAAAGGCGCCCAGAAGGAGGTAACCCATAAACAGCATAAAAATTCCTGTTTTGAACGATAAACGGCCAACTCGGCCGGACGACACTGGATATCAGCATGAAAAAAAAGAGATGGCGCGAGGGCCATCTCTTCATTGTGCCGGTTAGTGCAGCGGAATGGTACCGTCCATCACCTTGTAGAAGGCCAGCACGGCACAGCCGAGCAGGGCCGCCGTCATCCCCTGCTCCAACCGGTTAAGGCCGCGCAGACCGTGATGCTGACGCGCCTTCCAGTAGATGAAGATGCCCGGGCTATAGAGCAGCGCCACCAGCAACAGGTACTCCACACCGGCAGCGTAGACCAGCCAGCAGCCGTAAACCGTCGCCACCAGGGCCAGCAGCAGGTCACGCTTGCGCTGATGAGGTTGACCCTGATAGGTCTCCCCTTTCAATGCCAGCTTCAGGCCATAGGCACCGGAGAAAACGTAAGGCACCAACGCTGCAGAGGTCGCGATGTTGACCAGTGCCAGATAGGTGCTGCTCTGGAAGTAGATGATGATCAGGAAGATCTGCACCAGACAGGTAGAGCACCAGAGCGACACCTGCGGCGAGCCGTTCTTGTTCTCCTTGGCAAACCAGCCCGGGAAGACGCCGGTCTTGCCTGCGATGTAGGGCACTTCAGCTGCCAGCACGGTCCAGCTGAGCAGAGCCCCCATCACCGACACCACCAGACCGATGTTGATAAGCCAGGCGCCCCAGGGGCCGACCACGGCCTCGAGGATCATGGCGGTCGAAGGATTTTTGAGCGCCGCCAGTTGCGGCTGGCTCATGACACCCAGCGAGAACAGGGTCACCATCACATAGAGTGTCAGGGCGCCGAGCAGCGCCAGCACGGTGGCACGGCCCACATCCTTACGATGACGGGCACGGGCAGAGACCACCACGGCCCCTTCAATCCCGATAAAGACCCAGAGGGTCACCTTCATGGTGGACTTGACCTGATCCATGACGGAGCCCAGCTCCATGTTGTTCTGGCCCCAGATATCCAGAGTGAAGGTATCCATGTTGAAAGCCAGCAGGATCGCGACACAGAAGACGATGAGCGGCACCATCTTGGCGATGGTGGTGACGATATTCACCAGCGCAGCGACCTGCACCCCGCGCAGCACCAGCGCATGCACCGACCAGATCAGGATGGAGGCCAGCGTGATGGCGACCGGCGTATTGCCGTCACCGAAGATGACGTTGTCAGGCGTATCGAAGAAGTAGCTCAGGGCGCTGAACACCACGATGGCGTAAGAGACGTTGGCCAGCAGTTGGCAGAGCCAGTAACCCCAGGCGGCGTTGAAACCGATGAAATCGCCGAAACCGGCTTTGGCATAGCTGAAGATACCGCCATCGAGATCGGGGCGGCGCATGGAGAGGTTCTGATAGACCAGCGCGAGACAGATCATGCCCAGACCGGTGATGGCCCAACCCAGGGCGACCGCCCCGGCACTGGCATGCGCAGCAATGTTTTGTGGCAGACTGAAGACCCCGGCGCCGACCATGGAGCCGATCACCAGCGAAATGAGGGCGCCCAGCCCTAGTTTCTTGTCCATTTCAATCCTGTTTATTTAGGCGGCGGCAGAGCGTCCGTATTCATACTGCGCGCAATATGGGAGGGGCTGGGAATCCTGACCCCGTGAAAAAGGCGGCAACTATATTGCATGACTATTCCGACCGCAATCCCTCGTCCCGTCAATCATGCACCGCCTTGACCGCGCGCAATTTTACAGCACTGACCCATATGGCCTGTGAGCTGGCTCAAATTAACCAAGACCCATTGATATTTCTCATTTTTCTGCCAACACAACCTGACTCGCATGGTTCCTATGCATCGCCATTCAGGCACTCTCTGTATAAATAATCTGCATAAAAAAGCCCCGGTGGAAACACCGGGGCCCATTATGTAAATCCCTATAAACGCAAACCGCCATCCAGTTCTATCATCCTTCCCGACAGATAGTCGTTGGCAAAAATAAAGCTCACCGTCTCGGCCAGCTGTTGCGCCTCGCCAAGGGTGCCGACCGGAATGGCCTGCTGCATCCGCGCCATCGCCTCCGGCTTCATCGCCGCCGTCATATCGGTGGCAAACACCCCGGGGGCAATCCCCATCACCCGAATGCCATGGCGCGCCAACTCCCGCGCCCAGGTTACCACCAGCGAGGCAACCCCCGCCTTGCTGGCGGCATAGTTGCTCTGGCCAATATTGCCGGCGCGGGCGATGGAGGAGATATTGATGATGACGCCCCCCTGCCCCCCTTGCGCCATCAGCGCCGCCCCTTCACGACCGCAGAGGAAGGTACCTGTGAGGTTGACGTCAATCACGCTCTGCCACTGGGCCAGCGTCATCTTCTCCACCCGCTCACCCTCTTTCACCTTGATCAGCATGCCATCGCGCAAAATGCCGGCGCAGTTGATAAGACCGTGCAGCACGCCAAAACGCTCCTTGATAGCAGCAAACACGGCCTCGACCTCGGCTTCGCTTGCCACATTGCAGACAAACAGCTCGCACTGGCTATCTTGATCGCACTGATCATTCTGACTGCGCACCATGGCTGAGGTCGCCTCCAGATCGGCGCGATTGATGTCGAGCAGCGCCAGCGTCACCCCCTGTGCGCCCAAGGCCAGCGCAATAGCCCGTCCCAAGCCACGTCCAGCGCCGGTAATAACGATGACCTTATCTTTGATATCCATCAATGCTCCTTGTTGCTGGTCGAAGAGAGATGCCTTGAAGCGAGGTGGCCCGTCAGGCGGGATCCTGTTTATCCAGATAGAGTTCGACGATGCTGGAGAAATCGCGGCTACCCTGCCCCTGAGCGGCATGCAGGTTGAACAGGTTACGCGCGAGCGCCCCCATGGGCACAGCGCTGTGGCCATGCTCGGCCAGCGCCATGGCCAATCCCAAATCTTTCACCATCAAACGGGTCATAAAGCCCCCCTGATAGTTGCGGGCGGCAGGGACATTTTCCATCACCCCGGGCCAGGGGTTGTAGCGCTCCAGACTCCAGTTGTTGCCGGAGCTCTTGCCCATGATGGTGGAGAGCACGGCGGGATCCAGTC
>NZ_CAWNZT010000103.1:4013-15606 GCF_963878965.1 Aeromonas sp. HMWF015
CCCGAGGGCCAGCGCCTCGGCGGTACCCGCCATATGGATCGCAAGCAGCATGTTGTTGCACATCTTGGCGATCTGCCCCGCCCCCAGTGCACCGGCGTGAAACAGGTTCTGCCCCATGCTGGCGAGCAGGGGTTTCGCCGCCTCGAAATCTGCCGCGTCGCCGCCAACGATAAAGGTGAGCGTCCCGGCGGCCGCACCGACGACACCGCCCGATACAGGGGCATCGATAAAGCGCAAACCACGGGCGCGGGCTGCCTCCCCGACCTGACGGGCAGAGTCGGCATCGATAGTGGAGCAGTCGAGCACCAGTGCACCAACCGGCAGGGCTGCCAGCAGATCCTGCCCCTCAGACAACCAAAGGTCGCGCACATGCTCCCCCGCAGGTAGCATGCTGATCACCACCTCGCAGCCGGTCACCGCCTCACGGGCATCCCCCGTGGCGATGCAGCCAGCGGCGATGGCGCGCTCAATGTTTTGGGCAACCAGATCAAACACCTGCACCCTGTGCCCGGCCCTGGCCAGATTGGCCGCCATGGGCCCCCCCATGTTGCCGAGCCCGATAAACCCTATCCTTGTCATCCCGCTTGCTCCTTGCGTTGCTGATGGCGGCGTCCGCCGGTTGCCAAGATGTTATTCCTTGCAGGCCAACGGATTGCGCCCCTGCGGCCAGCGATAGAACTCGTCCAGCCACTCCCCCTCCGGTGGCAACTGTTGCCAGCGGGGATCTTTATCCTTGTCGATCAGCAGTGCCCGTACCCCTTCCACAAAATCCCCCTTCAGCACGCAGTTGACCGAGAGGGTCAGCTCCTCGGCAAATACCTCTGCCAGTGAGTTGCGGCGAGCCTGCCAATATTGGCGCCACAAAATGGCACGGCTGATGGGGCTGCCGGTGCGGCAGAGCTGCTGCGCCTGCTGGAGTACCGCCTCCTGTTCATCGAACTGAGCCTCGAACAACCGCGCCAATACCCCTTGCAGCGTGCGTCCCGCCAGCAAGGCATCGATCCTCTGTTGATGGGGCAGCAATACAGGCGCTGGCAACCGGGCCGCCACCTCACTGTGCAATCCCCTGAGCAGCAGATCGATCTGCTCACGGGGCTCACCACTGCCAGCCCAGTCAAGTACGGCGAGGCGTGACAACAGCGCACTGCGCTCGCCACTGGCGATGGCGTGATCCGCCAGCCCAAGACCGATGGCATCACTCCCGTTGAAGCGGGCGCCAGTCAGACCGAGCCAGAGCCCGAGTCGCCCCGGCATCCGGCTTAAAAACCAGCTCGCTCCCACGTCGGGGTAGAGTCCTATGGTTACCTCCGGCATGGCGAACAGGCTCTTTTCGGTCACCACCCGAAAATCGGCACCGGCAAACAGGCCAATGCCGCCCCCCATGCAGATACCGTCCGCCACGCAGATCAGGGGCTTGCGGTAACAGTGGATGTGGTGATCGAGCCGGTACTCCTGCTCGAAAAAGTCGCGGGCATATTCGAACAATTCAGATCCGCTTGCCTCCTGTTTGCGGTAATAGAAGGAGCGGATATCGCCACCGGCACAAAATGCCTTCTCACCCATCCCCTGCAGCAGTACACAGACGATGGCGGGATCCTGCTCCCAACGGGTCAGCGTCTGTTGCAGGATCTGGATCATCGGCAGGCTCAATGCGTTGAGAGACGCAGGGCTATCGAGGGTCAACACCCCGATCTGATGGCCATCTTCGGTGGGATAACAGCTAACCTTGACCGGCTCACTCATAAACGGCTCCGTATGGATTTATTCTGTTGGGCCATATTGCCAGCGCGGTAAGCGTTTCTCCAGGAAGGCGGCCACCCCTTCACGCTGGTTGGCATCGCTAAAGAGATCGAGAAACCGCGCTCGCTCAAGGGGCAAGGCGGCATCCCGCGGGCCACTGCGGCCCTGATTGATCAGAGTTTTGCAAGCGCGCAGGGCACTCGGGCTCTGGCGCTCCACCAGATGGGCCATCTGGTGCGCGGCCTCCCACGCCTGACCGGTTTTCACCACCTCCTCCACCAGCCCCATCTCGTAGGCCAGCGAGGCACTCACCTTCTCGCCGCAGAGGATCATCCGCTTGGCCCAGCCCGGCCCCACCAGCTCGGTCAGGCGCTGGGTGCCACCGGCACAGGGGAGCAAGCCCACCGAGGCTTCCGGAAGTCCCAGCAACGCCTGCTGCTCGGCGATGCGGATATCACAGGCCAGCGCCACTTCCAGGCCACCGCCCATGGCATAACCATTGATGGCGGCGATACTGACGCCATGGAAACGGGCCAGCGCCTCGAAGGCCTTGCCAAAGGCCTCGGCTACTTCGCGGGCCAGCTCGACATTCCCCTCGACAAACATATTGAGGTCGGCACCGGCGCAGAAAAATTTGTCGCCCGCACCACGGATCACCAGCGCCACCACATCGGGACGACTGTCGAGCTCCACCATCATCTGCAAAAAGGCCTGCAGGCTGGCGAGGGTCCAGGTGTTGGCAGGGGGATGGTCGAGAGTGATATAGGCCACGTGGCCATGATATTCGAGTCTGATCCTTGTCATAACATTGTCCTTGTCGATGAAGCTGCCGCCATGATGACAGGCTTGAGTGACACCAACCTGTGGCTGGCTCACAAAGCCGAAACCGGCATGGCATGGTGCAAATCGGGTGGCTGTAGACACCCCCTTGATGCGACCACCGGTTAGCCCAGCGACAAACCGGGATCGGCCAGCATACGGCGTGCGATGATGAGTCGCATCACCTCGTTGGTGCCCTCCAGAATGCGGTGTACCCGTGTATCGCGCAGATAGCGCTCGAGCGGATACTCGCGGATATAACCATAGCCGCCAAAGAGTTGTAGAGCCTCATCACAGATTCGATAACCCACATCGGTGGCAAACCGTTTGGCCATGGCACACCAGGCACTCTTGTCGGGTGCCCCGCGATCCAGCTTGTCGGCGGCCTGACGTACCAGCAGGCGGGCGGCGGCCAGCTCGGTCGCCATATCGGCCAGGCGAAACTGCACGCTCTGGAATTCGCTGATCGGGTGACCAAATTGCTGGCGCTGCTGCACATAAGCCAGCGCATCGTCCAGCGCCTGCTGGGCGGTGCCCACCGAACAGGTGGCAATATTGATGCGACCACCATCGAGGGCCTGCATGGCGAACTTGAACCCTTCCCCCTCTTCGCCCAACCGATAGCAGGCAGGAATGCGAACCCCATTAAAGACAACCTCCCGGGTCGGCTGGCTGTTCCAGCCCATCTTCTCTTCTGCCTTGCCATAGCTCACGCCGGGGGCATTAGCCGGCACCATAAAGGCAGAGATCCCCTTCGCACCTTCACCACCGGTGCGCGTCATCACCACCAGCACATCGCTGCTCCCCGCTCCCGAGATAAAGATCTTGGTTCCTTCGATGAGGTAGCTGTCACCCTCGCGCACCGCCCGGGTCTTGAGTGCCGCCGCATCGGAACCCGCCCCCGGCTCGGTGAGGCAATAGGATCCCAGCAGCTCGCCGCTGGCCAGTTTGGGCACCCACTCTTTGGCAACCTCGGTGGGCAACCAGCTGCCCAGCATCCAGCTCACCATGTTGTGGATGGTCAGATACGCAGTGGTCGAGGTACAACCCATGGCGAGGCGTTCGAAGATGAGGCTCGCATCGAGGCGCGGCAGCCCCAATCCGCCAAACTGCTCTGGGGTATAGAGACCACAAAAACCTAGCCCGGCCGCCTGCTTGATGGTCGGGATCGGAAACTCATGCTCCTTGTCCCAGCGCGCGGCATGGGGTTTGAGCGCCTCATCGGCAAAGGCGGCGGCCGCCTCCACATACGCCTGTTGATCATCGGTCAGGGTAAAATCCATCTTGTCGTTCGCTCCCTTGTTGCCCCGCGCTTGTTGCCCCGCACTTCTTTTCCTGAGTTAGTGCTTTATGACGCGGCGCCCACACGCTGCGTCTGTCGGATCTGCCACTATGGCGCTGTTGTCGTGGCAGCTGATGACTCTTTCACTACCACCGCTTTATCAACACACAACAGATTAACAATTGATTTACGTTTACGCTAACGTAAACTTGTGGCAGAAGTGAAGTACAAAATGGACCGACCACTACCAGCCGTAACGCCGAGTCAGCCGGTCGAACCAACCTTCCTACCCGACTGTCATATCCGCAAGGAGAGCATGGATGCAGATGGATGAAACCCTGAATGCCCTGACCGAACAGGTTGCGGCCTTCTGCCAGAAAGTGATCGCCCCGCGCGCCAGCGAGATCGATCAGAGCAACGCCTTTCCCCGTGATCTCTGGCCCCGGATGGGTGAGCTGGGGCTGCACGGCATCACGGTGGCGGAGGAGTATAACGGGGTAAACCTCGGCTATCTGGCCCATGTGCTGGTGATGGAGCAGGTGAGCCGCGCCAGCGCCTCGGTCGGCCTCTCCTACGGCGCCCACTCCAATCTCTGCATCAATCAGATCCACCGCCACGGCACGGCGGAGCAAAAAGCGCGCTACCTCCCCCCGCTGGTGAGCGGCGAGCATGTGGGGGCGCTAGCCATGAGCGAGCCGGGCGCAGGGTCCGATGTGGTGAGCATGCGCCTCACCGCGGAGCGCGAGGGCGATCACTTTGTGCTGAACGGCAACAAGATGTGGATCACCAACGGGCCCGATGCCGACACCTTCGTCATCTATGCCAAGACAGATACCAGTGCGGGCCCCAAAGGAATTTCTGCCTTTATCGTTGAAGCCGGCACTCCCGGTTTTTCTACCGCCCAGAAGCTCGACAAGCTGGGGATGCGCGGCTCCAGCACCTGCGAGCTGGTGTTCGACAACTGCCGAGTGCCGCAGGAGAACCTGCTGGGCACCCTGCACGGCGGGGTCAAGGTGCTGATGAGCGGGCTCGATTACGAGCGGGTGGTGCTGGCTGCGGGCCCCCTTGGCATCATGCAGGCCTGCATGGATGTAGTGCTGCCCTATGTGCGTGAGCGCAAGCAGTTTGGTCAAGCCATCGGCGAGTTCCAGCTGGTGCAGGGCAAGCTCGCCGACATGTATACCCGCCTCGCCAGCAGCCGGGCGCTGGTCTACTCGGTGGCGAGCGCCTGCGATCAGGGTCGCACCAGCCGTAAAGATTGCGCCGCAGCCATCCTGTTTGCCGCCGAAAACGCCACCCAGATGGCCCTCGACGCTATCCAGCTGCTCGGCGGCAACGGTTACATCAACGAATACCCCACTGGCCGCCTACTGCGGGACGCCAAACTCTACGAGATCGGCGCCGGCACCTCGGAGATCCGCCGCTGGCTCATCGGCCGCGAGCTGATGGGAGAAAATGCATGAGTCGTATCCACTCCCGCCTCGACACGGCGAGCCCGGAATATGCGGCCAATCGGGCCGCCATGCAGGAGCTGGTCGACGCTCTCCACGCCCGCATTGCCGAGATCGCGCTAGGAGGCGGCGCGGCCAACAACGCCCGCCATCAGGCCCGTGGCAAGCTGCTGCCCCGCGAGCGCATCAATCAGCTGCTGGACCCGGGCTCCCCGTTTCTCGAACTGTCGGCGCTGGCTGGCTGGCAGGTCTATGACGAGCCGGTGCCCGCCGCCGGCATCATCACCGGCATCGGTCGGGTCTCGGGCCGGCTCTGCATGCTGGTGGTGAACGACGCCACAGTGAAAGGCGGCACCTACTACCCGCTCACGGTGAAAAAACACCTGCGCGCCCAGGCCATCGCCGAGCGGCTGCGCCTCCCCTGCCTATATCTGGTGGATTCCGGCGGCGCCTTCTTGCCGATGCAGGACGAGGTGTTCCCCGACCGGGATCACTTTGGCCGCATCTTCTACAACCAGGCCCGCATGTCGGCCCAAAACATCCCTCAACTGGCAGTGGTGATGGGGCTCTGTACTGCAGGCGGCGCCTACGTCCCCGCAATGGCTGATGAATCCATCATGGTCAGGGAGCAGGCCACCATCTTTCTGGCGGGTCCGCCGCTGGTCAAAGCTGCCACCGGTGAGGAGATCAGCGCCGAAGCCCTGGGTGGTGCCGAGGTGCACTGCGCCCACTCCGGCGTTGCTGATCACATGGCCCGCGACGATGCCCATGCCCTGACCATCGCCCGCACGCTAGTGACTCATCTGGGTGACGAGCCGGTAGAGAGCAGCCCGGGCTACGAGCCCCCCTGCTACCCCATCGAGGAACTCTACGGTCTGGTGGGCACCAGTCTCAAACGCCCTTACGACGCCCGCGAACTGATTGCACGACTGGTGGATGGCTCTGATTTTGACGAATTCAAGGCGCTGTTCGGCACCACACTGGTGACCGGCCTTGCCCGTATTTGCGGCATGGAGGTGGGGATCCTCGCCAACAACGGCGTGCTGCACAGCGACAGCGCCCAGAAGGGGGCCCACTTTATTCAGCTCTGTAATCGCCGCGCCATCCCGCTACTCTTTTTGCAGAACATCACCGGTTTTATGGTGGGGAGCAGCGCAGAAAAGGAGGGGATCGCCAAGCACGGAGCCAAGCTGGTCACTGCAGTGGCCTGCAGCCGGGTGCCCAAGATCACCCTGATCGTCGGCGGCAGCTTTGGTGCCGGCAACTACGGCATGTGTGGCCGCGCTTATGAGCCCGATTTTCTCTTTAGCTGGCCCAACAGCCGTATCTCTGTCATGGGTGGCGAACAAGCTGCCGGAGTGCTGGTGCAGGTGCGTCGCGACAAGCTGACTGCCGAGGGCAAAGATTTGAGCGAGCAGGAGGCGGCCGCCATCCGCGCGCCGGTGATAGAGCAGTATGAGCGCCAGGGCCACCCCTACTACGCCAGCGCTCGCCTGTGGGATGACGGCGTGATCGACCCGGCCCAGAGCCGCACCGTGCTGGCACTGGCACTGACTGCCTGTAAGGGTGCCCGCATTGAACCCGAGCAGTACGGCATCTTCCGGATGTAAGGAGCAAAGCTATGTCAGATCCACTTACTTCCTCCCAGAACCCGTTTCGGCTGGAGCGGCACGGCCCACTGGCCGAGCTGGTGCTGTCGCGCCCGGCCCGCCACAACGCCTTTGATGCCGACCTGATGCTGGGGCTGCTCGACTGCCTCGATGATCTGTCCCATCTCCATGGTCATGATCTCGCCGAACGTCCTCATGCTTTGCTGCTGCGGGCCGAAGGCAAACACTTTTGCGCGGGCGCCGACCTCAACTGGATGCGCAATCTGGCCCACGCCGATTTCGAGCACAATCGCGAAGATGCCCGGGTACTGGCGCGGCTGATGCAGACCCTCGACGAACTTCCCTTCCCCACGGTAGCGCTGGTGCAAGGGGCCGCCTACGGCGGGGCGCTGGGGCTGATCTGTGCCTGCGATATGGTGCTGGCCAGCGACGATGCCCGCTTCTGCCTCTCCGAGGTGAGCCTGGGCCTAGTACCTGCGGTGATCAGCCCCTACGTGGTACGCGCCATGGGAATGCGTCAGGCGCGCCGCTACATGCTCAGTGCCGAGCCGTTCGATGCCATCACCGCCTGTCGGCTCAATGTGGCACACCAACTCTGCAAACCGGATCAACTGCTGGCGGAGGGACGGGCGCAAGCCCTTCGTCTGTGCCGCAACGGGCCGGAAGCGATGAAAGAGACAAAACGGCTGCTGGCGGCAGTAGAAGCCCATCCTTCCCGCCTGCACGAAGAGAAAACCGTCGAGACCATTGCCCGGGTTCGGGTAGGGCTCGAAGCCCAGGAGGGAATGCAGGCCTTCTTCGACAAACGTCCTCCCTCCTGGCGTCCCCGTTTCAAGGATGAGACATGACCCATCACTCTCAGATTAAACGCCTGCTGATTGCCAATCGCGGCGAAATTGCCGCGCGCATCATCAAGACGGCGAAACGCCTCGGCATCCACACTATCGCCCTCTACTCCGATGCCGACGCCCACGCCATGCACACCCGTCTGGCCGATGAGGCCTGGCATCTGGGGTCCGCACCGGCCAGAGAGAGCTATCTCGATACCGGCAAGGTGCTGAAGATTGCCAAAGAGGCGCGCGCCGATGCCATCCATCCCGGTTACGGCTTTCTGTCGGAAAACAGCGACTTTGCCACTGCCTGCGAGCAGCGTGGCCTGCGCTTTGTCGGCCCAAGCGGCGCCGCCATCCTCGCCATGGGCGACAAATCGGGGGCCAAGGCGCTGATGCAGGCTGCCGGCGTACCTGTGCTGCCCGGCTATCACGGCACGGATCAACGACCGGACTTCTTGCGCGATCAGGCGAGCCTGATTGGCTTCCCGCTGCTTATCAAAGCGGCCAGTGGCGGCGGTGGCAAGGGGATGCGCCGGGTCGATCAGCTGGCCGACTTTGACGAGTCGCTGGCTGCAGTAAAACGGGAGGCCAAGGCCGCCTTTGGTGACGATCTGGTGCTGCTGGAGCGCTATCTGCCTCAGGCTCGCCACGTGGAGGTACAGGTTTTTGCCGATAGCCTCGGCAATGCCATCTATCTGGGGGACAGGGACTGCTCCTTGCAGCGACGCCATCAGAAGGTGATCGAAGAGGCGCCCGCCCCCGACATCCCTCCGGCTCTGCGCCGCGCCATGGGGGATGCAGCCGTGGCCGCTGCCAAGGCCATCCACTATCAGGGGGCTGGCACCATCGAATTTCTGCTCTGCAAGGATGAGTTCTTCTTTATGGAGATGAACACCCGGCTGCAGGTAGAGCATCCCGTCACCGAAGCCGTAACCGGACAGGATCTGGTGGCCTGGCAACTGGCCGTAGCCGAAGGCAAGCCGCTGCCACTCACTCAGGAGGAAGTGGTGCTGCGCGGCCATGCGGTGGAGGCGCGCCTCTACGCCGAGGATGTGGCGGCCGGTTTTCTGCCTGCCAGCGGGCCTATCCACTGGCTCCACTGGCCCGTTGGCGTGCGCATCGACACCGGCGTCACCGCTGGCGATGAGGTGAGCCCCTATTACGATCCCATGATCGCCAAGCTGATCGCCCACGGCCAGAGCCGCGCCGAGGCGTTCGCCCAACTGGCCGATGCGCTGGCGGCGCTGGATCTCGGCCCGCTGGTGCACAACGGCCCGCTGCTGCTGCGCCTGTGTGAAGAGCCTGAGGTCTTGACCATGGGCCACCATACCCAGTGGCCCATTCCCACCACAGCACGGCCCATTCCTGAACTCGTCTGGCCGCTGGCCACCCTCTGGCTGGCGAGCCGCCCCACGGGCCCCTCCCCCTGGCAGCAAGCCTGCGGATTTCGCCTTGGGCCGGATCGCTGCTGGACAGCGGCGGTACGCATCGGTGATGAGCGCCGGGTATTGACCCTTAGCGATCATGACGGCCAGTTTGAATGGCAAGGGGAGACCCGTTGCTACCAGAGAGGTGACGACCATATCCGGCTGCAACAGGGTGGCTGCTGGCAACAGATCCCCATTCAGACGGTCGCAGGCTCGGAGGCAACCTTCATCATGACCCTGGCGGGCCAGCGCATCCGTTTCGCGGCCGATGATCGGCAGCACAACCACCAACATGATCAGGCAAACGAGAAGGCGCAAGGCGCAATCGCCCCCATGCACGGCATCGTGGTAGCCGTGCTGGTCGAGCAGGGGCAAACGGTCAGCAAGGGGCAACCCCTGCTGGTGCTGGAGGCGATGAAGATGGAACACCAACTGCGTGCAGAGCGGGACGGGGTAATTGAAGCCCTGCAGTGCAAACAGGGCGAGCAGGTAAGCCAAGGGGCCGTGCTGGTACGCTTTGCCGAAGAGATTGCCACACAGGAGGATCACCCATGAACCGATCACAGGACGTCCGTGACGACAGGGTCAGTCTGGTGGAGATGGGGCCGCGCGATGGCCTGCAAAATGAAGCTGCGCCCCTCTCCCTGGTACAACGGCTGGAGTTGATCCAGCGCCTTACCGACAGCGGCCTGCAACGCATCGAGGTGGGTGCCTTTGTCTCTGCCAAAAAAGTGCCGCAGATGGCGGACTCCGCAGCGCTGTTCGAGGCACTGCCGCGCAAGGGCTCAACCCGTTACGGCGCTCTGGTGCCCAATCTGCAAGGCTTGCAGGCAGCCATTGCCGCCCGCGCCGATGAGATTGGCCTCTTCACCGCCTGCTCCGACGGTTTTACCCGCGCCAATATCGGCATCAGCGTGGAGGAGTCGCTGGTGCGCTTCGCCCCGCTGGTGCAGGAGGCTCGCCGCCTTGGCATCAAGGTGCGTGGCTACCTCTCCACCGTCATCGCCTGCCCGTTTGATGGCCCGACCCGCCCGAAACGGGTAGCCGCCATGGCCGAGCAACTGCTGGATCTTGGCTGCCACGAAATTTCGCTGGGGGACACCATCGGCGTCGGCACCCCGGGCACGGTTGCCCCCATGCTGGATGCGGTGCTGCACGAGATCCCGGCGGGGCGGCTGGCGGTCCATTTTCACGACACCTACGGCCAGGGCCTGGCCAACCTGTTACCCGCGCTCGAGCGCGGTATTCGCACCATCGACTGCTCGGTAGCGGGCCTTGGCGGCTGCCCCTATGCACCGGGCGCTTCCGGCAATGTGGCGTCAGAGGAGGTGGTCTACCTGCTGCACGGCCTTGGCATGACGACCGGGGTGGATCTCGACAAATTGGCGGCCACCGGCCAGTGGGTCAGCGAGCAACTCGGTCGCCCCAACGGCTCTCGGGTCGGTCAGGCCCTGCACGCCAATGCCGAACGGCTGCGTGCCCGCCTCTGCCAACCACACGCCCAGCAACAGGAGTCATGACCATGTCCCGTTCCCTGCCCGGCAAGGAGATCACCTACAGCATTTCGGAGCTAGCCCACGAATTCGATGTCACGCCGCGCACCATCCGCTACTACGAGGATGAGGGGCTGCTCACCCCGCTGCGGGAGGGGCAAACCCGCATCTACAGCCATCGGGACAAGATCCGGCTCAAGTTGACCCTGCGCGGCAAACGGCTGGGGTTTAGCCTGGCCGAGATCCGCGAGCTGTTCGATATGTACGACACCGACAAATCGAGCAAAACCCAGCTCCACTCCATGATCCAGCTGATCGAGGCAAAACGCGGTGTGCTGCACCAGCAGCTGGAGGATATCCAGATGGTGATGGCCGAGCTGGAGGCCGCCGAACAGCGCTGTGTTAATTCCCTTAACAGCTTGAAAACTGGCGCAGATTGACCGAATCTGGGAGCAAGCTATTGCCCTGGGGATCCCATGAGATATTGGTGCTGGTTTTTGCTCTTGTTCAGCCTCTCTGGCTGGAGCCATCCCCTCATCAAGGTTGGCGGATACCCCTATGCCCCCTTCGTGGTCAAACTCCCCGATTCCCGCTATGAAGGGCTGACGCTGGATCTTATCGACCAGCTCAATGCCGTTCAGAAAGAGGTGACCTTTGTCTTTGTCCCCACCTCGGCCGCCAACCGTTACAAGGCGCTCGATCTGGGCCGTTTCTCGCTGATGCTGTTTGAAGACAGCAAGTGGGGCTGGGACACCGATAAATTCAAGATGACAGCCCCCTTCCTCGGTGGTGGCGAGGTCTATGTGGCCCTGAACAAAGCGGGCCGGGATCAGCGCTTTTTTGACGATCCTGCCAGCCATCACCTCATCGGGGTGATCGGCTACCACTACGGCGTCGGCCAGTTCAATGCCGATCCCGTCTACCTGCAACGCAAGCTC
>NZ_CAWNZT010000103.1:15616-19161 GCF_963878965.1 Aeromonas sp. HMWF015
CAACACCGTGCCATCCTTCACCCTGAGGCCCCCATTACCCCTGCCCAGCTGGAGCAGTGGCTGGCAGCGCTGCAACAAAAGGGGGAACTGGAGCGCCTTTGGACAAAGTACGGCGTACAACAGCACGCAACCCCATGATTACTATCCAGCTTTTCTGTACCATGGCGGGAACCAAATGGGAGTGCACCAAATGAACACCACCGAGCCCGCGTTCCCCAAGCTCCGCTTGCTGCGCTACCTTGCCTACGCTTTCCTGCTGTTTCTTATCCTGATCACTCTGCTGCTGTGGCAAACCCCCCGTCTGATCCAGCGCTATCTGCCCGGCTGGCTGGCCGAGCACTATGGCCTGCAACTGACGCTGGGGGAGATTGACGTAGGAGTACGCAACCCATCTCTCACCCTCGGCGCGACCGCCCTGCTCGATGCCAAACAGCAGCCTATCGTCCGTTTTGAGCAGCTCTTTATCACCCCCGACCTGCAAGCCAGCTGGCAGCAGAAAGGGGTCGTGCTTTCCGCCGTCACCCTGACTAACCCCGTGGTGCAGTTGCAACGGCTGGCAGACAAAAAGGGGGATGTTCGACTCAATCTGACCGATGCGCTGGCCACCCTGCTCGCCCCTGCGCCCTCCCCCGAGCCCGAGACAGCCAGCGCCCCGCTACTGGTCGACATCGCCAGCATCGCGGTCACTGACGGCCATGTGCGCTATCAGGATCAACGCAAGGAGAGCGAACCCGGCTGGTTGCCGCCCCTCAATCTGGAAAAAGTGACCCTCAAGCTCGATAACCTGCGCACCGAGGCAAACCATCCGACCGCCTATCAGCTGAGCACCGCCATCAACGGCAAAAGCAGCCTCGCCGCTCACGGCAAGCTCGATGTGATGAGCGGCATGGGTCAGGGTAAGGTGAGCCTCAAGCAGGTCGACCTGAAACCCTTCGCCCCGCTCTGGGCACCCTATCTCAAGCTGGATCTGGCCAAGGGCCACGCCAATGCAGAGGTGGAGTACCAGCTTAAAGAGGGCAAGCAAGGGGTACTGTGGCAATTGTCCAAAGGCAAGCTGACGCTGGACAACTGGCAGCTTAAAAAACACAAGGGCGACGAATTTGCCCGCTTCGGCCAGCTGGCCCTTAGCGATCTGGCTGTAGATGGCCAGAAACAGTCGATCCAGATCGGCAAGGTCACTGTGCAACAGCCCCTGCTCAAAGCCACCCTCAACCCACAGCAGGAGCTGGATCTGGCTGATCTGCTCATTGCACCGGCCCCCGCCAAACCCGTCAAAGGGGCCAACGCCGCAAACGAGGTGGCCAACAATGAGGCGCCCAAGTCGGCACAACAAACAAAGGCAGCCGGTAACGGCAAGAAACACGAGGCAGACAAACCCTGGCAATGGCAGATCAAACAGATCGTTATCGACAAGGGTGATCTCACCCTTACCGAATCGAGCAGCGGCAGACCACTGGCACGCCAGCTCTCCGGCCTCAAGCTGGCGTTGGGGCCACTGGGCAGCAAGGGGGTGCAACCGAGCAAACTGACTCTGGCCACCCAGTTCAACCAGAGCAGCCCCCTCACCTTTGATGGCCAACTGACCCTGACTCCTTTCACCTTAAGCGGCGACATCAACCAGCAGGGGCTGCCCCTGACGCTGGCACAACCCTATCTGGCCGATCTGGTACGCATCAAGGTGCAAAACGGGCTGCTGAGCAGCAAGACCCGGCTCGATCTCGCGACCACCGCCCAGGGAGATCTCAGCAAGCTGACCCTGCAAGGGGGGCTCGATGTCAACGGGCTCAAGGTGGTCGATCGGGCAGACAATCAGCGGCTACTGGAGTTCAACACCCTGGCTCTCACCGGTCTGACGTACGACGGCATCAGCCAGCAGATGCGGATCAAGGAGATTGCCCTGCACAAACCCTTCGCCCGCATCGAAATCTATGAGGATGGCACCACCAACCTGCAACAGCTGCTGTTGCCACAACCGGCGGCGACCAACAGTACTCAAGCGGCTGCAGGCAGCAAGACGAGCACTGGCAGCAAGGGCCCCGACTTTCGCTTCACCATCGATCAGCTGCGCACCGAGCAGGGCAACCTGCGCTTTGCCGATCGCAGCCTGAGCCAAGATTTTGTGGCCGATATCGCCTCGCTGGGCGGCCAGAGCCGTCATATCAGCAATATTCCGGGGCAACGCTCCGATCTCGCCTTCAACGGCAAGGTGGATCGCTATGCGCCGGTGACCATCCGCGGCGGCACCAACCTGCTGGTCGCCAACCCGCTCCTCGACATCGCGGTGGCCTTCAACAATCTGGAGCTCACCACCTTTACCCCCTACTCGGGCACCTATGCCGGTTATGCCATCGACAAGGGGCAGCTCTCCATGAAGCTGCACTACAAGCTGGAGGGCAACCGGCTGGAGGGGGATAACGACATCACCATCAAGAAGCTGCAACTGGGCGAGAAGATCAAGAGCGATCAGGCCAAGGATCTGCCGCTGGGGCTGGCCATCGCCCTGCTGAGCGATGCCAACGGGGTGATACAGATGAACCTCAAGGTGAAGGGCGATCTCGATCAACCGGACTTCAGCATCGGCAATATCTTCTGGAATGTGCTGGGCAACACCCTGAGCAAGGCGATCACCTCCCCCTTCTCCCTGCTCGCCTCGCTGGCCGATGGCACCGAAGATCTCGACGAACTTCCCTTCCTGCCGGGGGATCCCGATCTCACCCCCACCCAGCAGGAGAAACTGGTCAAGCTGGCGCAGGCCCTCAAGGATAGACCCAAGCTCAGTATGAACATTCGCGGCAAGGTCAACTTCAACGAGGAGCGCCCCATCCTGCAACGGCAAAAACTGGAGCGGGTACTGGCCAAGCTCACCGGCAATCAGGCGGATCTCGACCTGCTGGAACAGGACCCCGCCCTGCAAGAGGCGCTGGCCCGGGCCTATGAAGAGCGCTTTGGCGAAGATCTGGATGACCTGGCCGCTCGGCTCCATCTGGATGAAGAGAGCGCGGCACTGCGGGCCCAAGCTGTGATCCTGCTGCGAGATCAGCAGCTCATCACCGCCAAATCCCTGCGCAATCTCGCCATGCGCCGGGCGCAAAATACCAAGGAGTTTCTGGTCGACAGCCAGGGGATCGCCCCGGAGCGGCTGTTCGTGCTCGACAGCCAGGTCAAGGAAGAGGACAAGGAAGCCAAAGTGATCCTGACACTAGATCAGTAAGGCCGCCGCACTTCGTAAAAAGCGTAATAAAAATACAACCCCTCAACTATTTTGACACCTTTTGCTCACCAAACAGCCTGCCTTGGTGAGCATTTGGCCTCTGATGCAAATAATCACGTAGTTTTTTTACGATTTATCCCCCTTGCCCCCTTGCGGGCGCGCCACTGCCTGCCTAAAATCGCGCGTCTTTTGTTAACCCCCACCTCTATTTTTGGAGAACGCCACGTGAGCGAAAAATTGGCCAACCCTGCCCCTCTGGGTCTGATGGGTTTCGGTATGACCACCATCCTGCTGAACATCCATAACGCAGGTTTCTTCCCCATCAGCGCCATGA
>NZ_CAWNZT010000104.1:0-4558 GCF_963878965.1 Aeromonas sp. HMWF015
AAGCTGCCAAAGTGCAAGGAATGCATTGGGGGCAGTCTGTCTACACATTTACTGACTCTTCAGAAGATGATAGCGGTATTGAGCGAGAGGTGTTGCTCGCCATAGAACAGCAAACCTACTTGGTGCTAGCCCTGCGTTACAAAGAGCTAGCTAGTAAAGATGATGGCGGCGGCTCAGATGGCGGCGATGTTCCTTTCGATATCAGTGGCTATTTAACAGAAATAGATACCGGCAAAATTGATGCCGACTACATGAACAGCCGATTTGATAAATACTTAAAGGAGCTGAATCAACACAAAGACTCTACAAGTGTTGAAACGACACTAAATGAGCTACACAAGTCGTTTGCATCGCTCACCCAAGGCGAGCAAAGATACGCCGAGCTCTTTTTACATGATTTGCAGCGTGGTGATGCTAAATTAATTGATGGCCATTCGTTTAGAGACTACATCAATGACTACCAAAATCAGGCTGAACATTCGCGGATTGCCGGTATTGTTGAGGCGCTTGGGTTAGACAAGGATTTGCTTCTTCAATTAATGAACGGCGACGTTAATGCACATAACATTAACCGTTTTGGCCATTTTGATAATTTGAAATCGACAGTTGATAAAAGCAAGGCGAAGGTTTTATTTGAGCGTATTGAAGGGACGACAATTTCTACATTTAAGCTCAATATGCATATTGATAAGTACCTTAAAGATTTTATTCTCAATCAGAGCGAACATTTTATATTCGATGAAAAGGTTGTTTTTCCCGCAGATAACCAGCATCTTAAACCAGAACCTTTAACATTTGGTGATATTAAGTTATATCGAGCCAAACAAGTATTAAAATTACCTAACGTGGTTGAATTAGGTGCGATTACTTTTAAAACTAATGCGCCATATGAGGTTAGTCCAGATTCGTTGCTGACAATGGCCTGTCACAATGAATTAAAAGAGCTTGGCGTGGTTTCTTCCAGCGTGTTAGACACTACACTTTCAGCACTTTTAGAGCTTGAACAAGTAACCAAAGAACTTGACATCCCTCTATATAAAGAAGGAGAGAGTGGTATTGTTTGGGCGCTGAAAGAGGCACGAGAGGGAAGCGTCGTTGATGAATTCATCGCGGTTGCAATTCAATATGCAGGTGATGAAAGCTATAAACCATTTATTGAAAACATTATTTACGATGGTGCCAAAAGTGTTCTGTTTGCCAGCTTTGTTGTGTTGCCAAAAATGGTATTCAGCAATCTGAAAGCCAAATATGAAAAACAGAAGGAGCGTAATGCTGAAAAGGCAGCAATTGAAAGTTCGCCAAACGTAATTGATTTCAAAATGAATAAGAAGCTAGTGGAAAATGGAAAGGCGCTCAGCACTAAATAACTGTTCCTAATAGTGCTACATGTACAGGACCTTAAGAAAAGACATCAATTGAAATGTCATCTAAGGTCCTGTTTTGTAAAGGCTTTCTCTGCTTTACCCGCCACGCATTTTTGACAGAAAATCGACAGCCAATTCCAGCCGAGCCCTTATTTCACTGAGGGCTCGGTGCGCAATCGCTCCCAACCCGTGGTGGCGCCCATCAAGATTGGTCGCAACGAGCCGTGCCCCTGTGGCAGCGGCAAGAAGTACAAGCAATGCTGTTTGCACTGACCAACAAAATAGATAGCAAGAGAGGGCCATTGGCCCTCTCTTGCTTTGGGTAACTTGACGGGAGAAATGGCAATGGCCTGTCCAAAGGAGTGCTATCAAGGAGTAGGGCAGCCAACATCAAATGGCATACCCAGTGGCACACCAAAAATCGCAGATACAAAAAAGCCCAACCGAATCAATCAGTTGGGCTATATAGATGGCGGAGGAGGTGGGATTTGAACCCACGGATGGTCGCCCATCGCCGGTTTTCAAGACCGGTGCATTCAGCCGCTCTGCCACCCCTCCGCAGCAGTGCGGCGAATAATACCATGCTGCTCCGGCTTGTAAATCCCCGTCCGGTTCGATTGCTGGTTAATTGCGCGAAACGACATGAAAAAGTGGCAATCAGGGCGCATCAAGCGCTTTTTGGGCCAGATAACTTGACTTGAAAACAGACTCAACCACTATAGTGGCCTCTATCATATCCTCTGCAAGATAACGTTATGACTATTAAAAATGCCCTGTTTTGCGCGCTGGCTGGCGTGACCCTGCTGGCGACGCCGGTACATGCAAGCGAGCTGACCAAAAGCGATGTCGAGCAAATCGTTCGCGACTATCTGGTCAAGAATCCCGAGATCCTGGTCGAGATGTCCAATGCCCTGCGTGCCAAGCAGGAGAGTCAGCAGGCCGAGAGTGACAAGTCGCTGATCAAGGCTCACTCCAAGCAGCTTTATGCCAATCAGGATCCAGAGATGGGAAATCCGAAGGCATCTCTGACCATTGTGGAGTTTTTCGATTACAACTGCGGTTACTGCAAACGGGCCCATCCGCTGGTCAAGCAGCTGATGGCGGAAGATAAAGACATCCGGTACATCTACAAGCAGTTCCCCATTCTGAGCGAGTCCTCCTACTTTGCTGCTCGTGCTGCGCTGGCGGTCCAGCTGGGTCAGCCTGACAAGTACCAGGCGTTCCACGAGAAGCTCTATACACATCAGGGCCCGCTCGCTGATGAAGCACAGGTAAAGCAGTTGGCTGTGGCGGCCGGTGTTGACTGGAGCAAGGTGGAGGTCAAGATCAAGGATGGCAGCATTGACCAGAACCTCGGTACCAACCGTGCGCTGGCTGAAGCGCTAGGTATCTCCGGTACCCCGGCCTTCATCATCGGTGATCAGATCCTGCGCGGTGCCCCCCGTGATCTGGCCAGCCTGAAGGGGTTTATCAAGGACGTGCGTGCCGGCAAGAGCATTCAATAAGCGGTTGTCATGGTCGAGGCCCCTGCGCCCCGGCCAGATACAGAAAGAGGGTCGGTATCACTACCGGCCCTCTTTTTTATTATGTCCTTTGGCACAAGTGGTCGTCGCGAAAGGACCATAACAACGTGCTCAGGACCCGGCCTGTTGGCCTCAGTAACAAGTATTAGCAGAGTCGTTCGGAGTCTATTGATAAATATTTCGCCTCGCGGAGGTGTGTCGTGAGCATTGCTTAATTCCGGTCAAGATTTTTTCTGCTGCTTGCCTTAGAATCGCCGCCCGTTGCAGGAGAAACCCCTATGTTAGTTGATATTTTACGGCTGATTTTTATAGCCGGAGGCCTCGTATTCATCTTTATGCTGGTGCAAGCCTGCTGGCGGAAGAAGCAGAGTGGATCCTTTGAAGCGACCCCATTCTGGCCGGTGGCGTTGATCGGTGGGGTTGCCAACTTCCTCGATACCCTGGGGGTGGGCAGCTTTGCGGTAAAGACCGCCTGCTACAAGCAGTTCAAGTTGATCGACGATCGCCTGTTGCCAGGGACCCTTAATGGGCAGTGCGTGCTGCCGACCGTGACTCAGTCGCTGATCTTTATCGGTGCAGTAGCAGTGGAGCCGCTGACGCTGATCAGCATGATGATTGCCGCCGCAGCAGGCGCGGCCTGGGGAGCTCGTCATGTGGCCTCGTTTGATCGGCAGACCATCCGGTTGGTGATGGCTATCTCCTTACTGGTCGTCGCAGGGCTTATCTTTGCCGGTCTGCTGGGGCTTTTCCCTGTAGGCGGCGATGCGATGGGGCTTAGCGGCTACAAGTTGGCGATCGCCCTGCTTGGCAACTTCATCTTCGGGGTATTGATGAATGTCGGTATCGGCCTGTTTGCCCCCTGCATGACGCTGGTCTATCTGCTGGGGATGAACCCGCTGGCGGCGTTTCCCATCATGATGGGCTCCACCGCCGTGCTTAGCGTCTTCTCCGCAGGCACCTTTATCCGCAAAGGGGCGTTTGATGCCAAGGCGGTGCTGGCGGTAGCCATCTTCGGCCCCATCGGTGTGGTGCTGGCCGCCATGCTGGTCAAATCCATGGATATGGAGATGCTGAAGTGGCTGGTTGCCTTTATCGTCATCTATACCTCCTGGACCATGTACGTTTCCTGGCGGGC
Organism: Aeromonas sp. HMWF015; assembly: GCF_963878965.1. Lineage (NCBI taxonomy): Bacteria > Pseudomonadati > Pseudomonadota > Gammaproteobacteria > Aeromonadales > Aeromonadaceae > Aeromonas > Aeromonas sp. HMWF015. The sequence goes on from NZ_CAWNZT010000104.1 coordinate 4,023, forward strand.
GGCGCGTCGCTCCCCTGTGCAACTGGCGGTGGAGAGCGCAGGCTAGCCTGTACCAGTGCCGCTTCGGCCTTGGCTCCCAGAAAGACATAGAGGCCAAGCGCCAGTAGCAAACCCACCGCACACCCCATCACCCCGACCGCAGGCCAGAGCAGCTCGCTCTGGCCGAGCGAACCTTTGAACAGCAGCAACAGCCCTTCGATGGAGACCGCGATCAGAATGGCGGCGATAAAGCGGGTGATGGTGCGGCGAATGGCGCTGTGGCGGAAGATATCCTTATGCAGCAGTACCTCCTCTTCCAGAATGGTCTTGCCCAGATCGAACACCGCCAGTGCCAGCGTCAGAAAGATGATGGCGCTAAAGGCGCCGAGCTGGTTCTGCTGCTCGCCGCACAATAGCTGGTAGAGCTGCTCCAGCCCGTGCCAGATCAGGGTAGCGACGATCAAAAACAGCGCCATGCTGAGCACCACATAGACCGCCTTGAACCAGGGCATGGCGCGGCGGCGCTCCCTGTCTCCCATCAACCAGCCAATCAGCTG
>NZ_CAWNZT010000105.1:0-2218 GCF_963878965.1 Aeromonas sp. HMWF015
CCCGCGATTGAACAGTTCAAATTGGGTGGCGAGTTTGACCAAGCGGTGCTTGATGCTTGCGTTCCATTACTGCAAAAACAGTCTGATCTGGTACTGGCGATCAACATCACTGCTGGCTCGCTCTGCTCGGATGAATTTTTAACCTGGCTGACGCGCTATCTGACCGAGCATGTTGAGCTGAAAGAGCGGTTGTTATTTGAAATACCTGAAGCCGCCATCATGAAACATAAAGACAACGTGGCTGCGTTGGTGGGCACCTTGCAAGCTCATGGTTTCCAGTGGGGGGTTGACCACTATGGTCGTCACTTCCAGTCTCTGGGCTATCTGGAGGAGTTGTCGCCGGCTTATGTCAAGGTTGATCACGGTTATACCAGTCAGGTCATGGAGCCGGGGGCTGACACCTCATTCCTGGCTGCAGTGTGTCGCGCCGCACACAATGCCGGTGTGACCACCATTGCGACCCGTGTCGAGGATCAACATCAAGTGGAACTGCTTTCCAAGTTGCATATCGATGGTTACCAGGGATTTGTTCATCCTGCCTTCCCATTGTCTTGAATTAAATGCTGGAAATGGCCCCGATAGGGGCCTTTTTTATATCAGTCACTTCTCTTTTCGCCAATTTTCTATAACCAACTCAAGGTCAGCCTTGAATGGAGCTGCGTCTAGGATTCTGATTTGTATTAAGAAATTCCAACTCTTCGATTTTTTTCTGTCCATTTGTTGAATCCCTCTCGAACGTACGCTTTTTTGCAACGGAACAGCGCGCTATCTCCTTCTACGGTGTAGACATCAAGATCTGTCACCTTGGAGCAATGGATATGCGTACCCAAATCATCGACAAGTCCGTGGTTGTCTCAGCTATAGAAGGCAATGTGGAGATTGTGCTGGCTGATGGAAGCAGCCGCCCTCTGCAAAAAGGGGAAATTCTCCAACCCGGAGCAAAATTGGCCATAGCTGATGACGCCAAGCTGGCTCTTTCCCCTTATGACGATACTCCAGCATCGGATGTTCCGGTAGGTTCCGAGTCCGCTGAACCTGCTCAACCACAAGTGGCTGCCAGCCAGGAAGGCGCTCCTTCAGATATTGCCGCATTGCAAGAATCGATTCTGCAGGGTGTTGACCCGACGCAAAACTTTGAGGCTTCTGCTGCTGGTGGGGCACCAGCGGCCGGTGGTGGTGGCGGTATTGGTGGGGTTGCGGGGACCAGTGGTAATGGTGGTTTCGTCACAATTGATCGAACTGGTGATGCCACGATAGCGGCTGCTGGGTTTGATACCACCTACGATACGGCCGTTGTCATCAATGAAAATCAGGCCGAAGATTTGATTCTTGAAAATCAGCTTGATGATTTGGGCGAAACCGCCGTGACCCTAGAAGACACTCAGGTCAGTGGGAATTTGCTCGACAATAGTACCAATCCTGATGGGCCTGCTGATGCCTCTATCGTTTCATATGACTGGGGTATCAATATCGGAGTCCCTGCTGGTGTTGCTGCCACCATTACCGGAGTGGGCACGCTGATCATCAATCCGGATGGGAGCTATACCTTTACTCCGGCTCCTAACTATGATGGCGCAGTTCCCCCGGTGAACTATCAGGTAACTGATGGCCAGGATACAGTGACATCGACATTCGTTGTCTCCATTACCCCGGTAGATGAAGAAGTAGATCTTGGTGGGCTGGCTCGGGAAGGGGGTGAGGTACAAGTCAGTGATACCAATTTAGCGGATGGTTCGGCTCCCAATGCTGCAGATCTGACTCAAAGTGGAGTGTTTGCCTTCAATGCTCCTGACGGCGTCCAGAGTTTGACCCTAGCTGGCGTTACATTAATCACCAATGGCCAGTTAGGCGTATCGTTTCCACAATCCATTATCAGCCCGTTAGGAAATTTACTGACTATCTCAGCGGTGACCTACAACCCGGTGACCGGTGAAGGGCAAGTCAGTTACAGCTATACCCTTGGCGATAATGGAAACCATACAAGACCCGTCAATGACACCTCCCTGAGCGAAAGCTTAAGCGTTGTGCTGATCGATAGTGATGGTGATACGGCTAGCGATACCCTTGATGTCGCCATTTTGGATGACATACCAACTCTGGTTGATGGGGAAGAACTATCTGTGCGCAGTTTGGTCCATGAAGATGCGCTGACCAGCGGTAATAGCGAAGGGACGGGTCAGAGTGTGAGCGCCAGCGGTGTGGCCGGTACCCTCAATAG
>NZ_CAWNZT010000106.1:0-13839 GCF_963878965.1 Aeromonas sp. HMWF015
GCGTCACTCACGAGATGGGCTTTGCCCGTCAGGTGGCGGATCGGGTGCTCTTTATGGATGAGGGGAAAATCATCGAGTCGGCCCCGCCCGCCCAGCTGTTCAACGCCCCTCGTCACCCGCGTACCCGGGCCTTCCTCGAACAGGTGCTCAGCTATCATGGCTAGGCTCAATCGCACCCGCCTGTTTAGCTGGTTGTCAGGCACTGTGATGCTCTCTGTGTTGCTCGGCTGGGCGCTCTATAGCGGCGCTCGCCAGATGGGCTATGAGTGGCAGTGGACGCGGGTGTTGCCCTTTCTCGGCGAGTGGGATGAGGGAACCTTTTATGCCGGCCCCTTGCTAAACGGCCTGCTGGTCACTTTGCAGGTGGCGCTGCTCAGCCTGTTGGGCACGATGGCGGTCGGTGTGTGCGTGGTCAGCCTGCGGCTGCTCCCCTCCCGGCTCGGCCCTTGGCTCGCCATCGCCTATCTGGCGCTGGTGCGCACCACGCCCCAGCTGGTGCAGCTCTATATTCTCTATTTCTTGCTGGGCCCCATGCTGGGATTGGCTCCCCTTGCCTGCGCCGTGTTGAGCCTCTCCCTCTATCAGGGGGCCTTCACCGCCGAGGTATTGCGTGCAGGCGTACAGGCTATTCCCAAAGGACAGTGGGAGGCAGCCCAGTCGCTTGGCTTGTCACGGGCCATCACCCTGCGCAAGGTGATCCTGCCCCAGCTGGTGCGCATCACCTTGCCGCCGCTCACCAACGAGCTGGTCTCCCTTATCAAACATTCGGCGCTAGTGAGTGTGATCGCCATCTTCGATCTGACCAACGAAGGGCGTACTCTGGTTGCCGATACGTTTCTGACCTTTGAGGTGTGGTTTACCGTGGCCGCCCTCTATTTGCTGTTAACCCTGACGTTGTCAGCCTGTTCGCGGGCGCTGGCCCGTCACCTGAATCCGGATCAACAAGGACGCTAACCATGAATCTGTCATTCAAGACCACCCTGTCGGGCGCGGCCCTGCTACTGACAAGCCTGCTCACTCCGGCACTAGCACAAACTGCCCCCTCCGACACCCAGGCGCAGATCGAGCAGAGCGGTACCCTGCGGGTCGGCATGTCCACCTTCGCCCCCTGGGCGATGCGCGACAAGCAGGGGGCGCTAATCGGTTTCGAGATTGACGTGGCCCGTCGCCTCGCCACAGATAATGGTTGGCAGGTAGAGTTCGTGCCTACCGCCTGGGATGGCATCATCCCCTCCCTGTTGGCGAAAAAATATGACGTCATCATCGGCGGCCTCACCATCACCCCCGAGCGGGAGAAGAGCGTGCGCTTCACCCAGGCCTACTCCCACTCCGGGGTGCAGCTGGCCGCCTCCAGCACCATGGCCAAAGAGAAGAAAACCGTGGCGGACTTCAACCAGCGCGGGGTGATCCTGGCGGTTCGTCGTGGCGCCTCGCCGGTACAGGTAGCCAAAGCGCACTTCCCCAAGGCCACCTTGCGCCAGTTTGATGACGAGTCACAGGTATTTCAGGAGGTGCTGAACGGTCGCACCCACGGCGCCCTCTCCTCTTCCCCGAAACCCGAGCAAGAGGCGCTGCGCCACCCGGATGCCCTCTTTATGCCGTTTGCCAAACCGCTGGCAGAGGGGAGTGAAGGCTTTGCCCTGCGCAAGGGGGATGATGCGCTGGCTGAACAGTTCAACGAGTGGATCGCCGCCCGTCAGGCCGATGGCTGGCTCAAGGCGCGCCATGACTACTGGTTCAAGTCGCTGGCGTGGGAAGCGCAGGTCGCCAATCCCTGATGCTGGTTGCTCTAAAAGAGACCATCCGGCGCATCGTCCGGAAGCCATGTCGGAACATCAACTGGCTGGACGGGGCGATCGCCCTGATCCTGCTGCTGGCTGGCCTCTGGCTGGCCAGCCGCTTGCACATCGGGGTGGCCTATCAGTGGCGCTGGCATGAAGCCTTCGACCTGCTGTTCACCCCTGGTCCTCACGGCGAGTTGCCCTACTTTTTCAGCGGTCTATTCACCACCTTGCGCATCGCCCTGCTCGGCATGGTGCTGGCGCTGCTGCTCGGCACTACGCTGGGGGTAGCCGCCTTCAGCCGCCGCCCCTGGCTGGTGATGCCCGCGACCCTGTTTATCCAGCTGATCCGCAATCTGCCGCCGCTGGTCTTTATCTTCATCTTCTACTTCTTTATCGCCAACCAGCTGCTGCCTGCGAGCGGCCTCTCCCGCTGGCTCGGCACCGTATCGCTCTCCCCGTGGCAAGAGGCGCTGTTTGGCCCTCCTGCCCGCTGGGAGAACCTCATCTCAGGCACCCTCTGCGTTGGCATGATCAGCGCAGCCTTCGTCGCCGAGATCGTCCGCGCCGGGCTGGCCGCCATCCCCCGTGGCCAGTGGGAGGCGGCGCAGAGCCTCGGGCTCTCTCCCTGGGTGCGGCTGCGCCATGTGATCCTGCCGCAGGCCATGCTGCTGATGCTCCCCCCCCTCACCGGCCAGCTCATTGCGCTGGTGAAGGATACCGCCATCGTTTCCCTTATCTCGGTGCAGGAGCTCACCTTCGTCGGCACCGAGATGGCCAACTCCAGCGGACTGGTCTACGAGATCTGGCTGCTGGTGGCCGCGGCCTATTTATTTATATGTTTGAGTCTGTTCGTATTGCTGAGCCGACTCGAAGCAAGACAAGGAGCACGCACATGCTGACGTCCCTGTTGCTGGCGACTGTATTGCAAGCGGAAGCCATCGGTGGTTATGCCGCCGGTTGCCTGAAAAACGGCGTATCCCTGCCCCTTGAAGGGCCGGGTTATCAGGTGATCCGCACCAAGCGGCTGCGCTACTACGGCCACCCCGACCTCATCCACTATCTGCAAGCGCTGGCCAACCAGACCCGCATGGCCGGGCTGCCAGATCTCTACATCGCTGATCTGGCGATGGCCCGGGGCGGCCCCTTTACCTCTGGCCATCGCAGCCATCAGACTGGCCTTGATGCCGATATCTGGTTTCGCATGGCCAACCGCCCCATCAGCAAATGGGAGCAGGATGCCCCCAAGGAGTGGGCACTGATCGACGAACCCCGCTACAGGATGCTGCCGGGGCGCTTTGGCCCACAGCAGCTCACCCTGCTGCGGCTGGCGGCCAGCAAACCCGAGGTAGCCCGCATCTTTGTCAATCCGGTGATCAAATCCGCAGTCTGCCAGCAGGCTAGTAACGAGCCCTGGGTCGCCAAGCTGCGCCCCTGGGTGGGCCACTTCAGCCACTTCCATGTGCGGCTGCGCTGCCCGGTCGGCAGCCCCGATTGTGAACCTCAGGCCCCCATTCCGCCCGGCAATGGCTGCGGGGAAGAGCTGGCCTCCTGGCTCAAAGACAAGCCCCAACTGCCCAAGGTCTCCGGCATCAACAAGCGACCCGAGCTACCTGCGCGTTGTGGCAACTGACCCCAAGCTGGTATGGTGGTGCACGCTTGGTCGTGCACCATCAACGGCGCACTATCGACTCGAAATTTCAAAGGAGAACAACAAGATGGCCACATCACTCTGGCGCAGAACCACGCAGAGCCTGTTGACCCTGACCCTGCTGCTCGGCCTGACCGGCTGCGGCATGAACAATATTCCGACCCTGGATGAGCAGGTCAAGGCGAGCTGGGGACAGGTGGAGAACCAGTATCAGCGCCGCGCCGATCTCATCCCCAATCTGGTCGCCACCGTCAAGGGCTACGCCAGCCATGAGCAGGAGACCCTCAAAGCGGTCACCGATGCCCGTGCCCGGGTCGGCAGCATGCAGGTGAGCGACCCTGCCCAGCTCAAGGAGTTTGAAGCGGCGCAGAACCAGCTCTCCAGCGCCCTCTCCCGCCTGATGGTAGTGGTAGAACGCTACCCCGAGCTGAAAGCGGATCAGCAGTTCCTTGCCCTGCAGGCACAGCTGGAAGGAACCGAGAACCGCATCTCGGTGGCTCGCCGCGACTATATCGAGGTGGTGCGCCAGTTCAATACCGAGATCCGCACCTTCCCCGGCGTTATCTGGTCCAAGCTGCTCTACTCGGATCTGGAGACCAAACCCAGTTTCAGTGCCAAACCCGGTGCCGATGAGGCGCCCAAGGTCAGCTTCCAATGAAGATGATGCTGCGCTGGTTTCTTCCCTGTCTACTGCTCTGGGCCAGTGCCCTGCAAGCGGCACCGGACTTCCCGACGCTGAGCGGACGGGTGGTGGATGAAGCCAGTCTGATGTCCCGCAAACAGGCCCATCAACTGACCCAACAGCTGGCCGCCTTTGAAAAGCGCAGCGGTATCCAGTTGGTGGTGGTCTCCGTCGACAGCCTTGATGGGGAGACTATCGAGGAGTACGGCTACCAGCTCGGTCGCCACTGGGGGATCGGCCAGAAAGGCAAAAATAATGGCGTGCTGTTGCTGATCGCCCAGGATGAGCGCAAGGTGCGGATCGAGGTAGGCTATGGATTGGAAGGCGCCCTGCCCGACGCCATCGCAGCCAACATCATCCATGGTCGCGTCCTGCCCGCCTTCAAGCGCGGCGATATGGTGGCCGGGATCATGGCAGGCAGCCAGAGCATTATGAAGGCACTCGCCGGAGAGTATCAGCCGGTCGAGCAGCCAAAGAGTGACAACGGTGGCGGCCCCTGGCTGTTTATTCTGGTGGTGATTGCGATGATCGTGCTCCACAACCTGCGCGGGGGTGGTGGCGGTGGGCCGGGAGGACGACGTCGGTCGACCTACATGGCCGGTGGATTGGGTGCCGGCTCCTTTGGTGGTCGCTCTGGCGGCGGATTCAGCGGTGGCGGCGGCAGTTTTGGCGGCGGCGGAGCCTCCGGTGGCTGGTAACAGGAGTAAAGAGACAAATCATGATTTCTAAACAGTTCTTCCACACGCTTCAGGCAAAGGTGCGCGAAGCGGAGCTAGAGACTGATGCTGAACTGGTCACCGTGCTGGCCCCGGCCAGCGATGGCTATCGCTACATTCCCACCCTCTGGGCGGCGCTGCTGGCGATGCTCACCCCGCTGCTGGTGTTCCAGCTCGGCTTCTGGCTCGGCTGGTACGAAATCCTGCTGGTGCAGTGGTCGGTCTGGCTGCTGCTGAGCCTGCTGTTCCACTGGACCCCCATCAAGATGCGGCTCATCCCGAAGAAGGTTCGCCAGCACCGGGCGGCCCTGATGGCCCGCCTGCAATTTGTCGAGCAGGGGCTGCACCGCACCCGCGACCGGCTCGGGGTGCTGATCTTCGTCTCGGCCGCCGAGCACTATGTAGAAATACTGGTGGATGACGGCATCGCCCAGCATATCGACAATGGTCAGTGGCAGGAGATCATCGACGACTTCGTGGCGCGAGTGCGCAACAGGGAGATCGAACAGGGTTTTCTGGAGTGCGTAGAGCGCGTTAGCGCCATTCTGACCGACGCCTTCCCGGCCACCCGGGATCAAAACGAGCTGCCGGACAGCCTGATCATCCTCGACAAGCCCTGATCCGGTTTAAAAAACCGGCATTCTGCGCAAGGGTTAGGCATTCGGAAAAGATTATGAAAAATAAGGGGAAAAGAGGTTGACCCACACAGTCCTTTCCCCTAAATTACGCCCCGTTCCAGCGCAACAGCGCAGCGAACGAAAATTTGGTGAGGTGTCCGAGTGGCTGAAGGAGCACGCCTGGAAAGTGTGTATACGGCAACGTATCGAGGGTTCGAATCCCTCCCTCACCGCCAAATTTAAAAAAACCGACCTCAGGGTCGGTTTTTTGCTTTCCGGCAAACGCAAACTCCTAGGCCTACAAGTGAGCACCAGCCACGTAGCGGCGGATCATCCACGCTCTCATCCCCCGGTTTGCAAAGCCCTGATGGAATATAACAGCTTCTCGCATTGCCAGCCCCCGCCCCCCTACCTTGCTTTTATGATTGCCCAACCCGACAAGCATCCTTCCAGGCAACAAGATCATTGCAAGACCATCCCATGACCACAACACGCCTTCTTTTATGGACGTTACCCAGCGCCCATTATTGCTCATCGATTGGATATCATTTTGAAAAACTGATACTTAAGTAGCTACACTAGCCATTATCAATATTCAGGGACGTAGAAAAAATGAGCTTGATAGGCCTTGTCTTTGCACTGATCTGCATTCTTGGCGGAAATATCATAGAAGGCGGCCATCCCAGTGCGCTGCTCGATTTGCCCGCATTTCTTATTGTGATCGGCGGCACCATAGGTGCCGCGTTGACCCAGTTCCCCTTCTCAGTTGTCGGTAAAACTGCCAAACGTTTCAAGTGGCTGCTCTCCCCGCTCAAGCTGGACATGCTGGAGCAAGCCCAGTTGCTGGAGACCCTGGCTGGCAACGCCCGTCGCAGCGGCATGCTCGCACTGGAAGGGATGATCGACGAGATCAAGGATCCCTTCCTGAAGAAAGGGGTGCAGATGATGGTTGATGGTTACGAGAAAGGGAAAATCCACGAGGTGCTGGAGAACGAGATCGAATTTGAGCAAGAAGATCTCGAACAGACGGTCAAATTCTATGAAGCCATGGGCGGCTACTGCCCGACCATGGGGATCGTGGGCGCGGTGTTTGGCCTGATCCACGCCATGGGTCTGCTAGATGCGCCCGACAAGCTGGGTGGCGCCATCGCAGTGGCCTTTATCGCCACCATCTACGGGGTTGCTGCCGCCAACCTGATCTTCTTGCCGTTCGGCAACCGCTACAAGGCATTTGCCCACCAGATCCGCCACTACAAGGAGATGACCCTGACCGGCATTCTCTGCATCGTGGACGGCGAGTCACAGGCGCGCCTGCAAGTATCCCTCGAACCATTTATGGGAGGCCATGGTGGCAAAAAAGAAAAAAGCTGAAGCACCGGAGAACCACGAACGCTGGCTGGTCTCCTATGCCGACTTCATGACCCTGCTGTTCGCCCTGTTTGTGGTGCTCTACTCCTTTGCCATGGCCAAGCAGTCCGAAACCCGGGTGCTTATCCAGGGCTTTATCGAGTCGCTGGGTAAAATCGGCCTCATTTCCCCGCCTGCCGGCTCACCCTTGATGCAGGGGGGCACAGGGATTCTCGAGCCAGAATCAAAGACTACGCCGAGCAGCCCGAAAGAGGAGACTGTGCTGGAGAAAGATGCCCCCATGGCGGCATCGGATCCCTTCAACGAGACCATAGGTGCCTCGGAAAAACCGAGTGCCACCGAGGCCTGGCCCCACAAGACCAAGGAGCAGGAGTGGGTGCAGGTGACCAAGCAGAAGCTTGAGCAGCAACTCAAGGCCCAGATCGAATCGAAGGATCTCGAGGTCGAGCAACTCGGCAGTCAACTGGTGATCCGCATCGGCGAGAAGGCGCTATTCCCCTCCGATTCGGCGTTCCTGCAGCCCCAGTTCATCCCGCTGGTCAACAAGATCGCAGGCATTCTGGCCAATATCCCGGGGCAGGTAGTGGTCACCGGTCATACCGACAACTCCCAAGCGCCGGTGGAGCTCTATCGCAACAACTGGGAACTCTCGGTGCTGCGAGCCTCCTCCATCGTGCAGACCATGCTGACCAACCCCCAGCTGGATGCCAGACGAGTCATCGCTCAGGGGGTTGCCGACACCCAACCCCGCTTTGCCAATGACACCCCCGAACATCGCCAGGCGAATCGCCGGGTCGATATCACCCTCTCCCAAGGCAAGGCCGCAGAAGAGTCGCTGCAACTGCTCAAGCCCTGATCCCCCCGCTCCCGCTTCGCGCGGGAGCCTCTTTTTTAAAAACAAATAACTCAATAATATCAACACCATAAGATCTTAATGATAATGATTGCCATTTATTGTCAAGTGGTCAGGCCTCTGCAATAATGCCGCCTCTCAGGCTTAAATAAAAACAATTATCATTATGAATAAACTGTTTCAGGCATGGCCGGCACTCCTGTGTGCCTCCGCTGGCGCGGCCGATCTCCCCCCTGTGGAGAAGGCGCGCAGCGACGACACCATCATTGTCACCGGGCAACGGGTACAACAGAAACTCTCCGATGTTTCCGGCTCCATCACCGTCATCACCCAGGAAGAGCTGGACCGTCAGGTCGCCAGCGAGCTGACCCATGTGTTTCGCAAGATCCCCGGTGTCTCGGTCACCGGCTCTGCCGGGCGACCGCAAAACATCAGCGTGCGCGGCATCGGTGGCAACCGCATCCTGCTGATCAAGGATGGAGTGCGCGTCAGCGATGGCTTTGGCGCCGACAACATCAATGACAAGGTGGGTCGCTTCAACTTCGATCTCGATGACATCAAGCAAATTGAGGTGGCCAAGGGAGCCGGCTCCTCCCTGCATGGCTCCGATGCCATCGGCGGCACCGTGGTGATGAATACCAAGCAGCCGGAAGATTATCTGCAACAGCAAGATAGCTATCTGGCGGCCAAGACTCTCTACGGTGGCGACAGCAACAAGAAGAAGCTCAGCATGACCGGCGCGGTGCGGGCACTGGAGAGCGAACATCTGTTGCGCCTCTCCGGCTGGCGTGGCAACGAAACCGCCAACTTTGAGGAGAACCGCATTCCGGCTGATTTGGATGGCATGAGCGCCTCCACCAGCAGCCGCCTCCCCCTCAATGCCCATCACGCTCTGCGGCTGGAGCTGGACTACTACGAGGATCACGCCAAACGCCAGATGGGGCCCAAAGCGGTGCCCCAACCCGATGGCAGCTGGGACGTGGTCGGTTTTCAGGAAGATGGCGATCAGCGCACCCAGGGCGGCAAGTTCAGCTGGGAGGCCAACGATCTGGGCATGATCGATACCCTCAACTGGAGCTTGTTTGGCAACCAGTCACGCAACGAAGCCAACCAGCGCCAGCTGCTGCGCAACGATGCCTTGAGCGGCTATCCCAGATATCGCAGCCAGCGCACCCTCTCCACCTTCGAGGAGCTGCGCCTTGGCAGTGAGCTGGAGCTGCAGAGCAAGCTGAGCACCGGCTCGCTGGATCACACCTTCAGCTACGGTGTGGAAGTGGAGCAGGCCAACCACGAGCGGCCGGTCAGCAATCTGACCCTGGAAGATGGCATCACCACCCAGGGACAGAAAGCCCCCTTCAGCAAGGCCGAGACCCGCCGCGATGGTATCTGGCTGAGCGATGTGATCGATCTGGGCAACTGGCAGTTTACCCCGACCCTGCGCTTTGACCGCCAGCGCCTGCGCGCACCGGACAGCAATCTGGCCGAGAACCACAGCGATCACATCTCCCCCAGTGTGGCGGCCAGTTACCGCTTCAACGAAACATGGCGCAGCTGGCTCAGCTATGCCAACGGCTTCCGCGCTCCCGCTTACGATCAGGTTTACGGCAACATTCCTCACTACTTTGCCATGCCGCCGTTCGAGATCATTGCCAACCCCAACCTCAAGGAGGAGACCAGCCACAGTCTGGAGTGGGGAGTGAATGGCCAAAGCGACAACTGGAGCGTCAAACCGGCCGTTTTCTACAACCGCTACTACAACTTCATCGACTGGCGCCAGACCGGTTTTCGCCTCGATGACGGTGTCTTCCTGCGCCAGTATCGCAACGTCGCCAAAGCAGAAACCTGGGGCGCCGAGCTGGCCGCCAGCCTCTGGCTGAGCGACGAGTGGGAGCTTTCGACCAATCTGGCCTGGATGGATGGCAAGGATCACCGCGGTGAGCCGCTGCGCACCCAGACACCGCTGGAAGGCAACACCACCCTGCGCTGGCAACAGCTCGACTGGGGGGTTGAGCTCAGTGGCAACTATGCCGCCGCCATGACCAAGGTGCCCCAGTGCGCCAATGCGCAAACTGGCTACAACGGTGCCTGCCAGAGCAGCGCAGGCTGGTTCAGCCTGGACCTCACCGGCGACTGGCAGATCACCGAGGCGCTCAAGGTCAATGCCACCATCGGCAACCTGCTCGATACCCGCTACGTCCGCTATCAGGATGTGGCCGGACTTCCGGCTGGCAGCGACACCTCCCTCTACAGCCAGAGCGGCCGCTACCTGTCAGCCAGCCTCAGCTACCGTTTCGTGGGGATGTGATGAAGCATCATGTAATCATGGCGGCCCTGTTGGCCGCCCCGTTGGCGTGGGCGCAAGAGGCCCTGCCACCACCGATCCCGCCCCAGCCACACCTGATTTCGGGCAATCCCGTACGCCAGGATCCCTACTTCTGGTTGCGGGACGAGAGCCGCAGCAACCCGGCCATACTCGCCCTGCTCAAGCAGCAAAATCGCTGGAGCGAGCAGCAACTCGCCGCGCAGCAGCCGCTGGAAGCAACCTTGCGCGCCGAATTTGCCCGCCATCCGGCGGGGGAATCTGTGCCAGACAACTGGCTTGTGCGTGGCGATCAGGCATGGCAGTTGCGTCCGGACGGCTCCCTCTGGCAACGCCACGGGGGTAAGGTGCAGCAACGGCTTCCCGCCAGAGCCGGTGAGGGCTATTACGAAGCGGGCGGCTGGGCCCTGAGCCCGGATAACCGCACCCTGGCCATCGCCGAAGATCGCCGGGGCGATCTCGACTATCAGGTCACCCTGCTCGATATCCAGAGCGGCAAGGCGCTGGCCAGCTTGGCGCAGCGCAGCGCTGATCTCGCCTGGTCACAAGATGGTCGCACCCTCTACACCATCGCCAACGAACGCGATACCCTGCGCCCCTGGCAGCTGCGCGGCTGGCAGGATGGCCAGGAGCAGACTCTCTATGAGGAGCAGGATCCCGCCTGGCTGCTCAGCCTCTATCGCACCACGGATGGCCAGCATCTGGTGTTGCAGGGCAACAACCACGACAGCTCGGAGCAGTACCTGCTCGACTCGGGCAAGCCGCAGCAGATCAAACCCCGCCAGCGCGGGGTGGAATACTATCTGGACAGCCAATCCGGCTGGGTGATCAAGAGCAACCGGGAGGGGGCATTTGCCCTCTATTCAGCCAACACGCCGCTCGATGAGTGGCAGCGTCTGTGGCCCGCCAAAGGGGAAGATCTCGGCGATCCCGACAAGTGGCGGCTGTTTGATCGCCATCTGGTGGTGCAGTTTCGCCAGCAGGGGGAGGATTGGCTCGCCCTGCTCGATCGCAACGGCCATGAACGCCAGCGCCTGCCGCTGGCCAGTGGCGCCGGTACCGGCTGGCTGCAAGGAGAACATGACCCGGCCAGCGACCGTATTCTGGTGCGCAGTCAGGGCTTGAGCCAGCCCCCCGGCCAGCGCTGGCTGGATTTAAACAGCGGCCAGTGGATCAACGATCAGCACACCGCAGGCAATAAAGCATTGCCCTATCAGAGCGAGCGGCGCTGGATCACCTCTGCCGATGGCACCCGGGTGCCTGTCTCGCTGGTATGGCGCAAGGATCTGGCCCCTCGCGCCGTACTGCTCTACGGCTATGGCGCCTATGGCACGCCGATGCGCCCCTACTACCAGAAAGAGCTGTTAAGCCTGCTGGATCGGGGCTTTGTCTACGCCATCGCCCATGTGCGCGGCGGCGGCATGCTGGGGGAGCAGTGGACCCGCGACGGACGGGGCATCCACAAGCAGAACGGCATCAGCGACTTTATCGCTGCCGGCAACACCCTGCGCCACTGGTCGCCCGACGCCGCCCCTCTGCCCCTGTTTGCCATGGGGGGCAGCGCGGGGGGCACCCTGGTTGCTGCGGCCCTCAACCAGCAACCGACACTCTTTAGCGGCGCCGTGTTGCAGGTTCCCTTCGTCGATATGCTCGGCACCATGAGCGATCCTGCCCTCCCCTTGACCCGTCAGGAGTATCAGGAGTGGGGCAATCCGGCCAAGCCCGCAGAGTATCAGGCGATGCGCCGCATCAGCCCCTACGACAACCTGCACCGCGCCCCCTACCCGCCCCTGCTGGTCACTACCGCCCTGCACGATAGCCAGGTCCCCTACTGGGAGCCGGTCAAGTGGCTGGCCCGCCTGCGGGAGCACAGCACGGGCTCCGGCCCCTACCTGCTGCTGACCGAACTGGAGGGAGGCCACCGCGCCGGTGGTGGCGATCGGGCTCGTGAATTTGCCTTCTTGTTGCATCTGGCGGGGATCAATCAATGACCCTGCCGCTGATTGGGAGTACCACTATGAAACCCCTGTTGCCCGCCCTCTTGCTGGGGCTGGCTGGCTTTGCCACTCAGGCCGCCGAACTGCGTTTTGTCGAACAGAACGCACCGGCCGATACCCGCCTCTGGCTCGAACAGCAACTCGGCGTCACCCTGAGTGATGCCCCGGCCTATCAGCGCCAAGGCAAGCTGGGCCACTATCTGCACTATCGCCAGCAGCTCAATGGCGCACCGATCGCCGGCCTTATGGCTGCCGTGAGTCTCGATGAGCAGGGTCGCCCGTGGCGTCTCTATCACAATACCCGACTGATGCAGGCACAGGCGACTCCATGTGATGAGGCAAGCCGCGCCGGGGTGGATGCCTATACCGTCACGCTGGATGGTGCTGTGTGGCAATTCGCCGGCAGTGACGAGGCCCAGCCCTGGTACTGGCAGGATGGCGACACACCGACTCCGGCCTGGCGTCTGCTGGCGGTGGAAAGCCAGCCGGGCAACAGCAAGAGCAGCCACTGGCAGCTGTTTGTCACCTGCGATGGCAGCGCCTTGCTGGGGCGCACGCTGCAAGAAGCCAGCACCCGTGCCGAACCGACCCCGCTGGCAGGGGAAGTGGCCACGGTGCAAGCCCGCATCTTTGCCCTCGACCCACGCACCCAGCTGCAAGATGGCAACCTGCTGTGGCGCCACGATCTGGTGCTGGACAACGGGGCCTATCGTACCGTCCCGCTCAGGGTACAAAAGGTGGATGACACCTACCAGCTGAGTGGCCCACGCGCCCGGGTCGTGGATGGCACGGCGCCGGAAACTGCCCCCTTTAGCAGCCCTGATGCCGATGGCTTCCAGCTGGATCACCAGCAGCCCGCCTTCCTTGATATCAATGGCTACTACCATCTGGATCTGGCCCAGCGCCATGTGGAATCCCTTGGCTACCCGACGCTGATGGGCGGCCCCCTGGCCATCGATACCGATGCCGGGGAGCAGGACAACTCTCTCTATGACCCCTTCCTGCGCCGGTTGGAAATTGGCCGGATAGGGGTACCCGATGCGGAAGATCCCATGGTGATCTGGCACGAGTTTGGCCATGCGGTGCAGCACCATATCCTGCCCGATATGGGAGAAGAGGGTGACTGGGGTGCCATCGGCGAGGGCTTTAGCGACTATCTGGCCGCCAGCTGGCGCCAGCGTAGTCCAGAGGCTCGCCAGTTCGAGCCTTTCATGGTCTTCAACTGGGATGCCAGGATCAGCGGCCGAACGCCCCGTCAGCTCGATGATCTGCGGGCGCGCTATCATCCGGGCTTCCTCTATCCGGCTCACCTCACCATCAACGGCAGCAACGGCGACCAGCTGTGGGGCACTCCGCTCTTCACCGCGCTGCGCCAGGCCGTTGAACAGTATGGCGAGGTAGCCCGTGACGAGTTCGATACCCTGCTGATTGAATCCCACTTCGGCCTCGGCCCGCAGGTGCGGATGCCCCAGCTGGCGCGGGTCACCGTGGATACCGCCAACCGCCTCTATCCGGACCGCAGCTATGGCAAGCTGCTGGAGCAGGCCTTCCGCCACCACGCCCTGCTGCCCACCCCCATCGCGGCCCGCCTTGCCGATGACAGCTACCTGCTGCCCGGGGAGAAAAAGAGCCTCGCCATCGAATTGACCAACCAGAGCGGCCGCCCCCTGACCGTGGCTGACGCCAGCCTGCTCCCGACCAAGGGGCTCATGGGTGACGGTCACTGGCAGGGAGAGCTCAACGCCGATGGCACCGCCCGCTGGACCCTGCCGCTGGAAGCGGCGAGCAACCTGAGTTGTGGCGAGGCAGTCACCTTGCCGCTGCAGTTCCAGCTCACCCTGCCCAGCCCCACCG
>NZ_CAWNZT010000107.1:0-5431 GCF_963878965.1 Aeromonas sp. HMWF015
CTGGTGGTGGACAAGGCGGGCAGATTGCAGGTGGAGAGCAGTGCCAATCAGGATAGTCCCCTGATGCATGGCCATACCCCGATCTTGGGGCTGGATGTGTGGGAGCACGCCTACTATCTCAAGTACCAGAACAAGCGTCCTGACTATATCGCTGCCTTCTATCAGGTGGTGGATTGGGCCGAAGTGGCCCGCCGCTATCAGGCGGCGCGAGGCTGACCCGGTCGCTGGGAATGGGTGTACAGGCTCACCGCCACAACCCGCGCTGTAATAACAAGACCCGCCAGTTGGCGGGTCGTCTGTTTATGGTGTGGCAGTGCTGACGCTGGCGGCTGAAGGGGTCATCGGCAATGTGGGCAAGGCCGCGCTGGGCATCTCGGCGGTGGTTTGTGCCGCGGGTTTGGCAGGAGTGACTGGCTCAGTCGTTGCCGCTGCGGATAAAGCAGGAGTGACTGGTTCAGTCGCGGCCGAGGAAGATGGAGTCGCCGACTCGGTGGTAACCGCAGCAGAGACTGCCGCTGGCTTGGCCTCATCCACAGCCGGTTTGGGCTGTTTGAGGCAGGGTTGCAGGCTGCCGATGGTGCTCAGTGACTGGCAAGGCACAGGCAGACCGATGGGGACCGGTGCCCCGAGGAACTTGGGCCCCTTGTCCAGTACATAGAGGTCGAGCAGCCCCATCAGGCGGGCAAAGACTTCCCGCACCCGGGTGCGGATCCCCTGATAGGCGCTGGGGTCCTCGGCATTGAAGCCGACCGCATCGATACCGAAATGGCGGGCGATGAAAATGGCCCGCTCGTTATGAAAGCCCTGGGAGACCACGGTAAAGCGCTCCTGGCCGAACACCTCCTTGGCGCGAACCACTGAGTCGAGGGTGCGGAATCCGGCGAAATCCATATAGATGGCGGAGGCGGGGATGCCCGCCTTGATCAGGGCGCGGCGCATTTGGCGTGGCTCGTTGTACTGCACGGTAGCGTTGTCACCGGAGACGATGATGAAGTCCACCTTGGCATTGTTATAGAGCTCGGCCGCCGCCTTGATACGGTATTTGAAGTAGTGGTTGGGGCCGCCACCGGAGAGATATTTGGAGGTACCCAGCACCACCGCAACCCGGTTGTAGGGCACCTTGTCTACCTGATCGTAGGTGTAGTGACGGGCATCCGAGACGATCCACTCGCTGTAGCCCAGCAGCATGGCAATTAGGGCCAGCAGCAAAACGAGGCAGGCGAGGAGGATCTTGGCAAACTTCTTCATGCGCGGTGCGGTCAGGGTCTGAAGTTGGGAGTGGCTATCGGCATTCTATTACAACTCGGCCGCTGGCGTCAGGCTTGATAACGGGCGGGCACCTCATTCGGGCAGAGGTTGTCGCAGCAGAAGAGGGAGTGCGGGGGAAAAAGCGAGGAGCTGCGGTGGCTGCCCCTCTTTGTGTTGGATGTCTATCAGTGGGCGGAGTCGTTACCCTTGCAGGCGTCTGACTCCTTGTTGGCTTGCCACCAGGGCAGCAGATCCCGGGCGAGCCACGCCTGATAGGCGTCGCTGTCGTTGGCGATCAGCCGGTCCAGCTCTCCTTCGAAGTCGCTCATCGCCTGCTGCCGATCCGGATTGCGCAGCGCCTGTGCCAGCGCCAGCCAGCTGGCGCCGCGACCGGTATCGTTGAGGAAGCGGTGCACGGTATAGGACCAGGAGTAGACCATCTCGCCACCCTGGTCGTAGTCAAGGTGGAGGATCGCCGCCAGTGTCGGACGCTGGTTGGCGGGGCGGTTTGCCACGTTATCCAGACCACGGGCAAAGCACTGGCCGTGGGCGATGTACTCTGCAATCCCCTCTGCCCACCAGGTAGTGCGGTTGAGCGGATAGTGGCCGAAGCTGCCGTACTGGTTAAAGCGGCCGTCGAGATAGTGAACGTACTCGTGGCGCAGGTTCCACACCTGGAAGGCAGGGCGTTTCCACTCCGCCTCATAGGCGAAGAAGCGGGCCTGATTGCCGGGGCGAGCCGGATCCCCCTCGATATAGATGCCGCCATTGTCGGTGGAGACACCAAATAGTGCGCTGCCGTAGCGGCCCCAGTCGGCGGAGGAGTTGAAGATCACCAGCTCCAGCGCTTCGTTGTGATCATCGGCCACCGGTTGCCAGCCTGTCTCCATCTGCTGGTGGAAGCGCTGCTCTTCATCACCCAGCTTGCGGCAGATCCCTTCGGCCTGAGCCTGGGTCAGATCCTGAGCGCGCAGACGCAGGGTGGGTGAGCAGGTGTGCTCGAACGGCAGAATATCTTCCATGCGGATCGGTGTGCAGAGCCCGGCGAACTCGCCGCTTATACAGGCTTCGCTGGTGCGATCCGTGTAGGTGAGGTAGTAGCTGGAGAGGGTCAGGGAGACCTCTTCCAGCATGGCAGCAGAATGCTGGCCGCCCGGGACCAGCCCCTGCTGGCGCATGATGGCGATGACATCGCGATCCAGCTGCTGGCGATAGGCAATCGCCTTATCCGGGCTGGTGTGATGGAGGTAGCGCATCATCTGGTAGAGACGGCTATGGGCATCGAGGATGTTGTTGAAGATAAACAGATCCCGTGAGCCATCGCGCTGTTTCCAGAGGGCCAGCTCGCTCAGGCCAAGTTGCAGCAGGCTCTGGCGCAATGCCGCCTCCTGTTGCAGCACAGCTGCGCTGAAGTCAGCCTGCTGACCGTAAGAGGCGCTCTGATCGACCAGATTGAGCAGCTCGAACAGGCCATCGGCCCAGGGTTTGTGGCCATTGATCTGTGCCGCATGTTGCACCGCATAGCCGAGCGCCTGGTTGAGCTGGGCCAGCATGGGGGCGGCACTCTGGCGGAAGGCGGCTTGGCCAAGCTGTCCCTGCGCCGCTACGCTCCAGGCTTCCAGCACTGTGCCAGCCTGATCCTGCGGTTCAGCTCCCAGCAGCAAGGGGTGGTTGAGCAGATCAATCATCACCCCGGCCAGTGCCCGGGCGGCCTGATCACTCTCCTTGCCAACGCCGCCATGGTAGTTATGGGCGCGCACATAGTAGAGCAGCTTGTCCATTGCCGGATGGGTCGGCTGGTTGGCCGCCAGCAGGGCACGCATGCCGCGCACCACCGCCATCAGCTTGGCGTCATCGTGGCCGTAATCCGCCTGCCAGGCAGGACTGTTCTGGCCGCTCACGTCGGCCACCAGTTTGGCTGCATCGCTGTCGAGCAGATCCACATCGGGTTGCTCTGGCTCGGAGCAGAGACGACCGTTGGCGCGGCGGCACTCCAGCTGCTCCTCCTTACTGGCCAGCACGATGGGGCGATTGAGCACCCGGCTCTCCTGCCACTCTTTGCTCTCTGGCAGGGGCTGCCACTCGCCGCCGGCGACCGGGTATTGGTAGCCGCTATCTTGCAACGTTACCTGAACCTCGCTGCCAGCGGGGATCACCTGACGACAGATGCGATAGCGGATGGTGTTGCTCCCCTCCTTGCGCTCCTGCGGCTCATCACACTCCTGCTGAGGCGTGAGCTGATCCAGCTGCCACTGATAGCGGCGCCAGACGTGGATCTCGCTGACCTGAGCGGCAGCCTGACTGCCTGCCACCGGTTGAAGACGGAAGAAGATCTGCTCCAACCGGCCATCCCGCTCACTCGGGGTCTCTTCAAGTACCTGCAACTGCTGCCAATCCTGCGGCTGATAGTGCCACTCCGGCTCTGCGCAGCGGCCCTGCGGGTTGAGTTCGCAGCGATCCAGCTCCCTTTCGGTCTGACCCAGGATGATGGCTTGCGGCAGCGGCAGACGATCCTGCCGCTGGGCGGTCGGCGTGCCAGCCAGTTGCTCCCAGCGACCCTGCTTGAGGCCATAACCAAAGTCATAACTGCTGGCGGGAATAAGCTTGCCCGCCGGAATCCGATCTTCACAGCGCACGAAGCGGATCTGCCAGCCCGCATCTACCTTGAGCCGCGGCTCGCCACACTGTTGCTCGGTCAGTGCGGCGAGATCGCTGCTCTGCCAGTCGAAGCGACGGTAGACTCTGAGCTGCTGATAGGGGGCGTTGCTGCTGCGCGCCTTGAGCTCGTAGGTGATCTCGGTGATGCGAGCGGCCAGTTGCCGGCTCGATTCGCCAGTCAGCTGATACTGTCGCCAGTCATTGGGGGAGTAGTTGGCTTGCGCCGAGGATGTAGCCAAAAGCAGGGGGCCTGCCAGCAGCAGCCACCCGGTACCTGAACGGTTCATTTTTATCCCTTTGTTCTTGTTTGTGTATTGTCTTGCGAGTAATCGCAAGGCAATTTACAGAGACTCAAAAGAATATCAATGATTTTTTAAATGACATATAAATCAATGATATAGCGTTGATTTATATGCTTGCTGTTTTTGAACTCCTGCTGCCGTAGTGAGGGCTCACATGCGACTTTATTGGCGAAGTTGTTAGTTGTGTAAAGTGCGTGTCAGATCTCATTTAATCAACACGAGACATGCAGCAAATGACCAGGAAAAGCGAGATGTCCCTATGGCTTAAGCCACATTATCTGGGCGGATGATGACTGGTGACTCAATCAGCAAAGCCAACTATTTGTTCGTGAGGAGGCGGGATGAAAAGATATTGGCCGCCTGTATGGGTAGCACAGGCGACCTGATATGAGTTGCTTTCAACACCACCTGCTCATCTGTTTCGCGCCAATTTCAGCGTCACTACAGATGAGTCATCAGAGATAGCTGACAGTCACGATCGCCATGTTGCTGGCATTGGTCACTTTGTAGCTGATAGTGCTGCTAATTGAGCTGATTTGACCGGCTTGCTGCAAGTGAGCCAAAGGCATGGTTTGCTTGTTCATGCCTGAATAGCAGGTCACGCTGCTGTCAGAAAAATCACATGGAGATTCATAGATGGTGCCAGTAAACGTCACTGAGCCATCAGCCGCAGAAGCTGTGGATGGCAACAAGGCGGTACCAAGCAGCAAGGAGGTGCATACAGAGAAAACTGTCTTGCGAACTAAACGGGAGGCGGTGTGTTGAGCTTTCATATCTATGTCCTTTTCGTCACAGGTGTTGTACGAAAAGGGCAACGCAATCAAAGAGTAATGCCATAAATCGGCAATAACATCACTCTTCTCAGATGGCAGCTCCGCTGTCTTAGGTATCAAAACCCTTAGACCGGTGGCTTTGCGTCCCGACCTTTCGATCGGTTTGCCCTTTACTCTATGTCTAGATGATAACACTCCACTTTGAGAAATCAATCGGCTTAAAAATCATGAGAGATGGATCACAGTTAGTCTGCATAATTAATAACGTATATTTATTTTTTCATCTCAAATCTTGCCTGTGAATATTGCGGGCAAGCCTCTATATTAGCGCGTCATATCTATGATTAATATGTAATGTAGTAGATGTATATTTATGTGTTGGCTGCCAATAATTTGATTACCTGATTACCTGATTACCTGATTACCTGATTACCTGATTACCTGATTACC
>NZ_CAWNZT010000108.1:0-5038 GCF_963878965.1 Aeromonas sp. HMWF015
GGTCGAGCGAAAAAGTGGTGCTGCATTGTAGTCGTCCTGACAGGTAATACCAGTTAAATCCATGGCAAATAGCCCGCCACGGGCGCCACATCAAAAAACCATAAAAAAATGCCCCGCACTGCGGGGCATTTTGCTCGTTACACAACCAGGGTGGAGGCTCTTTGTCCATCCATCGTATGACTGGTCGTTTATCCCGTCGCTCTCGGAGCGCACTGCTTATCCATTTCCCGATGTCACATCATCAAGGTTTATCGGTGAGCCCCTTGGCGAGCCATGCCGTTGCTCATTTCTGTATCACGCTGCGGCAGAAAAAACATCAGGTAACGCAGTGCCACATACCCGACGATCATGGTAGCCACCCCCAGCTCGAAGTGGGCTAGCAGTCTGATCTGCTCGACGTAGTGACTGCCTTGCGCAAACCCTTCAACCAGATGGGCCACTTTGAACAGGGCGGTAGCACCGATCACCAGCGGGAAGGTAAAGGCGGCATAACCCGGCGAGAAGGGCAGACGCAGCAGTTTGATGAAGGCCAGATAGATGATACCGGTCATCAGGATGGCGATCCCCAACAGCACGGCCACCAGCAGCAGTGACGGCTCCTGGCTGACGGTCAGGTAACCGGCCAGAGAGAGGCTGGCAGGGGCCGCCAGAATGGCGATGGTCGGTTTGGCGGCATCCGGCACTTCATGGCTGAAGATCAGGCGATAGAGCATCAGCGGCAGCATCAGGCCGTAGCAGATGATCCCGAACCAGAGCAGGCCGTTGGCCAGCGGGGCAAACTGACCGCCCGGGAAGGCGACGTCAGCCACGATGATCCCCACCGGCGGCACGAACCAGCTCGGCACCATGTGGTGGATTTCAAACTCTTTGGCGCGATGCCAGATAAAAGTGGCCAGGAACAGCAGGTGAACCGCCACGGCAAACAGCCAGAGGGCCTCACCCGCTTGCGGCGCAATCATACCCAGCGCTTTGGAGACCACCATGGTGCCCATGGCATAGGTCGGTACCACACTGCCCACCACGGGGTGAGCGAGATCCTGCAACAGCAGGCGGGGGTGAAGCAGAAACTTGAAGGTCAGGATCACCAGCAGCACGGCAGCAATGGCAGCGCCCAGCAGTTGCATCCGGCCATCGAAGTGACCGGCATTTTCCCAACACCAACCAAGGCTGGCGATGCCCAGCGCCAGACCCGCCATGGGGGTTGGGGCGGCAGCCAGTGATTTACGGGTTCTTGCGATCATGATGACACCTTTCTATTGATGACTATGGCGATAGGATAATGGTCTCTTATCGTTTACGATATCTAAATGAATTAAATCAATCATTCAGGAAAACCAAACACGATGAAACTGACCCTGCAGCAGCTGAAAGTGTTCGCCACCATTGCCCGCTATGGAAACCTTGGCCTTGCCGCCAACGAGCTCTGCCTGAGCAAGGGGGCTGTCTCCCAGTCGCTGCAGGAGCTGGAGCGCCAGCTCTCCACCCCGTTGTTTGACCGCATTCACCCCAGATTGCAGCTCAACAACGAGGGGCGCCTGCTGCAACCGGCCGCCGAAGAGCTGCTGACCCGGATGCAGGATATCGAGAACCTGTTCAGCCCCGATGCCGAGCCGAGCGGCCAGCTGCGCCTTGGTGCCAGCCAGACCATCGGCAACTACCTGCTCCCCACCCTGCTCGCCAGCAGCAAACAGGAGCTGGGGCTCCCCCCCAAGGTGACCATCAACAACACTCACCTGCTCTGCCATGCGCTGGCCAACTTCGAGCTGGATATGGCACTGATCGAGGGGGAGAACCACCACCCCGACCTGCTCGCCGAACCCTGGCTGCAGGACGAGATGCTGGTGGTAGCTCCACCCGGTCACCCGCTTGCCAACAAGAAGGAGCTCTCCCTCTCCCGTCTGGGGGGCGAGACCTGGGTATTGCGTGAAGCACAATCGGGCAGCCGCGAGCAATTTATCCAGCAGATCCAGCCCGAGCTGCCCCGCTGGCAACCAGGGCTTGAACTCAACACTCTGGAGGCGGTGATGCTGGCGGTGGAGAAGGGGCTTGGCATCTCATTTATCTCCCGGCTGGCAGCCTCGGATCGCCTGGCAGATGGGCGGCTGATCGCCCTGCCCCTCTCCCGTCGCTTCCCGCGCCAGCTCTCCCTTATCTGGCACAAGCAGAAGTACCACTCAACCTCCCTGCGCCACTTTATCCACTTCTGCCGTGCTCAGGTGAAGGATGCCGAGGTGAGCCGCGCAGA
Source organism: Aeromonas sp. HMWF015 (assembly GCF_963878965.1). Classification (NCBI taxonomy): domain Bacteria; kingdom Pseudomonadati; phylum Pseudomonadota; class Gammaproteobacteria; order Aeromonadales; family Aeromonadaceae; genus Aeromonas; species Aeromonas sp. HMWF015. The sequence continues at coordinate 2,246 of NZ_CAWNZT010000108.1, forward strand.
GTAACGCCCGCTCGGAGCGCCGCTCGCAGACCTGCACACCAATGGGAAAAAGCAGAGAGGGAGCCACGGCTCCCTCTCTTTGATTCGCTTCTGAGTATCACTTCGCCAGACTGCGCAACCAGCTGATCTCCTCGCCCCAGATGGACTCGTCTATGGTCTCGAGGATCAGCGGAATGCGATCGAAGCGATCATCATTCATGATGTGGTGGAATACTGCCTCTCCCAGATTGCCCTCCCGCAAGCTGTGGTGGCGATCGACCCGGCTACCGAAGGTACACTTGGCGCCGTTGATATGCATCCCCTTGAGATAGTGAAAACCCACCGTGCGGTCGAACTCTGCAAAGACGGCAGCGCAGCTCTCGGCAGTGCGCAGATCGTAGCCAGCGGCAAAGGCGTGGCAAGTATCGAAACAGATCCCGACCCGGCTCTTGTCCTCCACCCCCTCGATGATGGTGGCTAGGTGCTCGAACGACCAGCCGAGGTTGGTCCCCTGCCCGGCGGTATTCTCGATTACCGCCGTCACCCCTTCACTACGCTCCAACGCCCAGTTGATGGACTCGCTCACCAGCTTGAGGCTGGCCAATTCGGGAATTTGCTTGAGATGGCTACCGGGGTGGAAGTTCAGATAACAGAGCCCCAGTTGCTCGCAACGCTTCATCTCGTCGAGAAACGCATCGCGGGATTTGGCCAGACCATCGGGATCCGGGTGGCCCAGATTGATGAGGTAACTGTCGTGGGGCAGGATCTGCTCCGGCAGAAAACCGGCCTTGTCACAGGCCGCCTTGAAGGCGCGGATGGTGGCATCCGACAAGGGGGCGGCCTGCCACTGACGTTGATTCTTGGTAAAGAGGGCAAACGCGTTGGCCCCGATGGCCTGAGCGCGGGCGATGGTATTTTCCACCCCGCCGGCCGCACTGACGTGGGCTCCGATATATTTCATACAATCTCCTCGATACGGCAAGCCGCCATTATGCCGATCCAGCCCGGCCACGCCAAACCGGGATATCCGATAGCGGGTATCGACAAATAGCGCCGCCTTGGCAAAGCGGCTGCGTTTCATGGCGCAATCGGCCTGCTCTGTAGCAACCTCTCCCCAGAAGGGATAGTTAGAGCCCGTCCACGCCAGCATGGCGCCCATAAAAAAACGCAGCGTATCGTCTGAGCAATAACGCTGCGTCTTTGGGTCTCTCGGCCGTCCCCCTTGCCGTGACCCGAATGGCCAGCGACAAGGGAGCAAGAATGCGCGGGGAGAGTCGCCTTAGAAGGGCATTTTAAAACCTGGCGGCAGTTGCATGCCACCTGTCAGTTCGCCCATCTTGGCCTTGTTCTGCTCTTCCACACGACGCACGGCATCGTTGCAAGCGGCGGCAACCAGATCTTCCAGCAGCTCCTTGTCATCTTCCATCAGGGAGGGGTCGATCTCGATGCGACGGACGCTGTGGCTACCGGTCATGGTGACCTTGACCATGCCAGCACCGGCTTCACCGGTCACTTCCATCTGAGCCAGCTGCTCCTGCGCCTTCTGCATACGCTCTTGCATCTGTTGGGCCTGTTTCATCAGGTTCCCCATTCCACCTTTACCAAACATATGTCGTCTCTCGTCTTGAAATCCGGCATCCAGCGCCGGGCTGTGGGCTTGTCTGTCCTAGATGGGGACAGCCAAACTGCTTTTCAACCGGAAGCAAGCTCCCGGCCACGGAATTTAGCGGTTGAGTGGCTCGATGCTCTCGTGATGAAGCACGGCACCAAACCGCTGAACTAAAAACTGCACGTTGGGATCCTGCTCCAGATCCCGGGTCACCTGCTCGCGCACCCCGAGATAAAGGCGATGTTCGATCTCAAGGGGGGTCTCCTGGTCAGGCACCACACCAAGCGTCACCTCGACCTGCACCGGTTGACCCAGCGCTGGCCCGATGATCTCGGCCAGATCGGCGCGCGCCTTGTCGCTCACCAGATGGCGCTGCTCGGGCTTGAGAGTTAGCAGTACCTTGTCCCCTTCCCGCGTCATCACCGAGTTGATGGCGAGCTGGCGCAGCCGCCCTCCCACCTGAGTGTGGGCAATCAACTCGGCCCAAGCATCGCCGCAACCATTGAGCAGCGAGGAGGGGATAAGGCGGGTCGCCTCCCCCTCTTGCGGCTCGCTGTCGCTCTCGAGCTCATCCCAGTCGATGGTCTCCATCACCGGCTGAGCGGGCTCACTCTGCGTCACAGGAGCAGCAGCCACTGCCGTGCTGGCAACGGGCGGTTGGGTCGCTGGGGTGGACGTCACCGCTGGCGCCGCAGCGCTGCGCTCGCCAGGTCGATAGCTCGGCTGCCCGTCGAGATCCCAGGGTGGCAGATCGGTTGGCTGGGCCGGTGCCGTGACGGGGGCATGGCTCATCACCTGAGTCTGCTCGGCAAAGCCCTGATTGAGATACTCTTCGTATTCCCCGTTATCACCCTGCGGCTCGTAACCGTCGCCATAGAGATCCACTGGCGGCAGATCATCATAGTGTCCCATCGTCGCCATCCCCTGCCCGGCCGGTTGGCCGACCGGAGCTGGCTGTTGGGTGACGGCCGGAGCAACAGCGGGCGCGACAGGACGAGCTGGCGCAACCGGCACCGCGCGCGGCGCGGGCGCCGCCGGGGCATCCTGACCACGCTGGCGGCTGCGCAGCATGTTTCGCTTACCAAGCAGGCTCTGCATGCTCGATACCGCTGATACCGGTTCAGCAGCGGCAACAGGCGTTGCTGTCGCTGCGAGCGCGGGCTCGAAGGGGGCGGTCAGCGGCTCGCCACGGGAATAGTCCGTAT
>NZ_CAWNZT010000108.1:5048-8494 GCF_963878965.1 Aeromonas sp. HMWF015
CTGAGTGCGCTGGCGCATCGGGCTGCGCATGGGGCAACGCGGGCTCGGGTTGATACCCCATGCCTGCGGCTTCACGCAGCAGCTCATCCTGCTGGCTGAACAGCTCGGCGGCTTGCGCCTCCTCCTCGCTATCGGCGGGGTTGCCGATGTCATCCGTCATCGCAGGCAGAGAGACATCAACCGCGAGCACGGCGCCGCTGATCGGTGCCACTGCGGCCGATTCAGCGGCCGGGCGCTTTCCCGGCAAAGAGGCAACCGAAGTAGCGCTGCTCGCCGCACTGCTCGTCATTGACGGGGGCAGCGCGGTGAGGCTGGCCGGATGCAGGGCATCGCGCCTTGGCGAGAAGGCGAGCATCCGCAGGCAGGTCATCTCCAGCGCGGTGCGGCCATCGGGGGCCCAGGGCAGATCTTTACGGCCACCCAGCACGATCTGGTAGCAGAGCTGCACCTCTTCCGGGCTCATCGCCTTGGCCAGTTGCAGCAGGGAATCGGCATCTGCCCCCTGCTCCTGCACACTGGCAGGCAGCAGCTGCGCCATGGCGATGCGATGGAGCAAGCCTTCCAGCTCGGCGTGGAGCTGATCAAAATCGGGGCCCAGGGTGGCGATCTCGGTGATCTTGGCCATGGTCGCGGGGGCATCTTGCCGCAAAATGGCTTCCAGCAGCTGGTGCAGATGGCGGTGATCGAGCGTGCCCAGCATCGCCAGCACGCTGTCGAGGCGCACGCTGCCGTTACCGTGGGCCAGCGCCTGATCGGTCAGGCTCAGGGCATCGCGCATACTGCCGTCGGCGGCTTTGGCCAGGGCCAGCAGGGCGCGTGGCTCGAAGGGCTGCCCCTCCTGATCCAGCACCCATTCGAGCTGCTTGGCGATCTGGGTCTGATCCAGACTCTTCAGATGAAACTGCAGGCAGCGCGAGAGAATGGTAATTGGCAGCTTCTGCGGATCCGTGGTGGCCAGCAGAAACTTCACATAGGGAGGCGGCTCTTCCAGGGTTTTCAGCAGCGCGTTGAAGCTGTGGCGCGACAACATGTGCACTTCATCGATGAGGTAGACCTTGAAGCGGCCGCGGGCCGGACGGTACTGCACGTTGTCGAGCAGCTCGCGGGTATCTTCCACCTTGGTTCGCGACGCCGCGTCAATCTCCAGCAAGTCGACAAAGTTGCCCTGATCGATCTCGCGGCAGGTATCGCAGACGCCACACGGATGGCTGCTGATCCCCTGCTCGCAGTTGAGGCTCTTGGCCAGAATACGGGCGATGGTGGTCTTGCCGACCCCGCGGGTACCGCTCAGCAGATAGGCGTGATGCAGCCGTCCCTGATCCAGGGCGTTGGTCAAGGCGGTCAGCACATGTTGCTGGCCTACCACTTGTTCAAACGTATGGGGGCGCCATTTACGCGCCAGAACCTGATAGCTCATAAATCCATCATGCAGGGAAGACAGGGCATTGAGGCCGGATGCTAACACAAATGGCGGGCTGGCTGTATCGGCTATCGGTGAGAGCGGGAGGGATCGCTTGATTTTCAAACCGATGCCCGCAAGGGCACCGGTTCAATGCAGGCCCGATGCAGAGGATCGGGCCGAAGAGGCATTACTCGCCGGCCAGCTCGACCAGTGAGACCACCTTGATGCCAGCGGCAGTCAGACGGGCATCGCCGCCCAGAGACGGCAGGGAGATGATGAATGCCGCATCTGCCACAGTACCACCTGCGCGGCGGATCAGCTTGACGGTCGCATCGACGGTACCGCCGGTCGCCAGCAGATCGTCCACGACCAGCACCTTGTCACCGGGCACGATGGCATCGGTGTGCAGTTGCAGAGTATCGGTGCCGTACTCGAGGGCATAGGACTCCTCGATCACTGCGCGCGGCAGCTTGCCCGGCTTGCGGACCGGCACGAAGCCCAGTCCCATAGCATAGGCAACCGGCGCGCCAAAGATGAAGCCGCGAGCTTCGGTGCCAACAATCTTGGTGATCCCTTGATCACGATAATGATTGGCCAGCAGATCGATGGTGGCCTTGAAGGCTTCGGCGTTCTCAATCAGGCTGGTGATGTCACGAAACAGAATGCCCGGCTTCGGATAGTCGGGAATGGTCTTGATGCTTGCTTCGATAAATTTCAGGGTTTCCGGATTCATGTGTTGACCGCTTATTTTTTTGACCCAGGGGTGGCCATTTTTTCTCAATTCCCTTCTGCGGGAAATAAAAAAGCCTGTCACGCAAAAATGACAGGCCGACTCCATAGCATTATTGCTGCAATAGCTTAGGGACTTCACTTCACCATTGCAACTGGCTCCAGCACCGGCAGGCGCATTAACCAGGTGAGCAGGATCACCATTATGACAACCAGCAATCCCTTGACCCACAGCAGTGGCACCACCGCCAGTGACACCGAAAAGGTGAGCAAAATGAAAATGATAGCGCGCCGTCTGGCCTGACGACGAATGCCGCGATACTGCTGCCAATCCACGATGGGCGGGCCAAACCAGGGATGGGTCAGCAACCAGCGATGAAAACGGGGCGATGAGCGGGCAAACAGGGCGGCAGCCAGCAACATGAAGGGGGTAGTCGGCAACAGGGGCAGCACAATGCCCACAATACCGGTGACAAATGCCAGCCACCCGAGCGCCATCAGACACCAACGCTTCATTCCTTCTCCTTGCGTGATTTATCTCCCTCTAGCCTAACAGAGTTTGAGCGGGTGCTGACAGCGGGCCGCAACCCCACTACAATCTGCGCTCTTTTTTCTTGCCACTCTCGTCGGAAAGCCGTTATGCGCGTTATTTTGGCCCCCATGCAGGGGGTACTGGATCACCTGATGCGGGAGGTTCTCACCTCCGTCAATGATTACGATCTCTGCGTGAGCGAGTTTATCCGGGTCGTCGATCAGCTGCTGCCCGCCAAGGTGTTCTACCGCCTCTGCCCTGAACTGCTACAAGATGGCAAAACCCGCGCAGGCACCCCGGTGCGGGTACAACTGCTGGGGCAACACCCCGAGTGGCTGGCCGAGAACGCTGTGCGCGCCATCGAGTTGGGCTCCCCCGGCGTTGATCTCAACTTCGGCTGTCCCGCCCCTACGGTCAACAAGAGCAAGGGCGGTGCGGTGCTGCTCAAAGAGCCCGAGACCATCTACCGCATCGTCAAGGCGGTGCGTGACGCAGTACCCGCCCATCTGCCGGTCAGCGCCAAAATTCGCCTCGGTTACGACGACAAGGATCTCTATCTGGAGAACGCTCAGGCGGTCTTCCAGGGGGGCGCCAACGAGCTGGCCGTTCATGCCCGCACCAAGCGCGAAGGGTACAAGGCCCCCGCCCACTGGGAATATGTGGACGCCATTCGCCGCGCCCTGTCCATCCCCGTCACCGCCAACGGCGAAATTTGGGATCACAAAGATGCCCTCGCCTGCGCCAGGGTCTCGGGTTGCGATGCCCTGATGGTCGGGCGCGGCG
>NZ_CAWNZT010000109.1:0-2139 GCF_963878965.1 Aeromonas sp. HMWF015
TTCCGCCAGCGCGCGGGGCAACAGCAGGCCAAACGCAACCAACAGGAGCGCCAGACGAGCAGTGAAACGGGGGGAAAAGAGTAACAGCATGATCGGGAGGTGGTCGCCTTGACAATACCGCTGCTAAGGCATTGCGGTTCGGGTACATGAACCCAGATAGTAAGTTGGCTGACACTGGCCTGACAAGTCTCACCCCGCCATCATCGACAGAGTTCGTGTAAAGAAAACGGAGAGCCCGTCTGGTAACGGGCTCTCCGGTGGCAGGCAGCAAGGCGGAAATCACTTCTTGCTGATGCCGTATTCTCGCAGCTTGTTGGCGATGGCGGTATGCGACACGCCCAGGCGTTTGGCCAGCTGGCGCGTCGACGGGAAGGCGGGATAGAGCCGGGCCAGCAGCTGGCTCTCGAAGCGCTTCACCGCATCGTCGAGATTCCCCTCAAACCACTCGTCGATCAGCGGCATGGTATCGGCCGCCACCGGCAGGTCGATCTGCTCGGGCCCCAGCTCATCCCCTTCCAGCAGGGTCATGGCACGGTAGAGACAGTTGCGCAGCTGACGCACGTTGCCCGGCCAGCGATAGGCGGTCAGGTAGTCGGCCATGTTGCGGGTAAAGCGCGGACGGGGTCGCTGCAATTCGCTGGCAAAGCGGGAGACAAACTGCTGGGCCAACACCATGATGTCCGCCTTGCGCTCGCGCAGGGGGGGCAGCGCCAGACTGAGCACGTTGAGGCGATAGTAGAGATCCTCGCGGAAGGTTCCTTCGTGCACCAGATCCAGCAACTGCTTCTGGGTGGTGCAGATGAAACGCACATTGACCTTCACCTCCTGCTCGTCACCGACCCGGCGGAATACCCCATCCTGCAGCACCCGTAAAAACTTGGTCTGCAGATGGGGAGACATATCGCCGATCTCGTCCAGCATCAGGGTGCCGCCGCTCGCCAGCTCCAGCACGCCGCGCTTACCCTCGGTGTTGTTGCCAAAGGCGCCGGGGGCATAACCAAACAGCTCGCTCTCGGCCACGTTATCGGGCATGGCGGCGCAGTTGAGGGCCATAAAGGGGTGGCTGGAGCGCAGGCTGGCCCCGTGACAGGCACGGGCCAGCAGCTCCTTGCCGGTGCCGGTCTCGCCGACGATCAGCAGCGGCGCATCCTGCATCGCCAGTTTGCGCGCTTGCGACAGCACCTCTTTCATCTTGGGGCTCTCGGCCTGCAGATGCTCGAAGCCCCCCACTTCCACCGCATGGAGCGCGCTGAAGTGCAGGCCGACCCGACGGGCAGATTTGAGCACCACCACGGCACCGGCCAGCGCCTGCTTGCCGCGGGCTTCTGCCACGAACAGCGGCATCAGGTCCGCCAGATACTCTTCGCCATTGAAACTGAGCTTGCAGGTCTGCGGCTTGATCTCGCTCGCCTCCAGCCAGCGGGTGAAAGAGAAACCCTTGACCAGCGAACCGAGCGCCACGCCGCGCACCTCCTCCACCGGCAAGCCGAGGGTGGTGAGGGCAGACTGGTTGGCCTGGGTCACCTTGCCCTTGCTGTCGAGGGAGAAAACCAGATCCGGCAGCGCCTTGAGCAGCGCCTCGATTTCGTGGTGCTCTCGCTCGGAAGGCATGTAGGGGATGGTCTTGACGTCGTAGACGCCGGGAATACGGCGGATCTCCGGCATCAGGTGCTGAAAATCACTGAACTCCAGCTCGGGAAAGTTGAGATAGATGATGCCTGAGGTATCGATTTCGATGCCGCGCAGATCGATATTGTGCTCCACCAGGCGGTCGAGCAGTTCCCGGGTCAGGCCCAGGCGGTCTTCACAGCTGACTTCAAGACGCATTCGGGACACACTTCCTAGCTAACTCTATGAATGAGCGGATAATACAGTCTCGATCCCCCCAGTGCGAGCGCCAGCCCATAAAAATGCGGGCCCGCCCCGCTTTCGCAGGCAGGCCCGGGTCAACCGATGACGCTGGTGTGGGGTGCGATTACCGAAGCAACTGATCGGTGCGCGCCGCCATGATGAAGTCGTTGCGATGCAAGCCGCCAATCTTGTGAGTCCACCAGCTGACGGTCACCTTGCCCCACTCTGTCAGGATAGCGGGATGATGGAACTCCGCCTCCGCCAGCTCCCCCAGGCGGTTGGTGAAGG